>JBBDMQ010000108.1:0-5548 GCA_040878245.1 Microthrixaceae bacterium | reverse complement strand
GGTTCACTTTTATGCGTTTTTATGCGAAAAAGTGCTCGGATAGCGGCCCGCAAAGGTGCAACTCATGTATCTAGGTGGAACGCCTCAATTCATCACCGCGCTGCCTTCAGAGCAATCGGTTCGGGGAATCGAAAAAAAGATTGGGGCCGTATGGTCTGCCATCGAACGAGCCTGCGCTGACGAGGATTTTCGGCCCAAGAAATCTCCGCTGTGCAACTGGTGCGCCTTTCAGGAGTATTGCCCCGAATTTGGAGGAGACCCCAATATTGCCCGTGAACTCGGCGCGGCTGCACGAGGGCAAGGAGTCTGATGAGCACCCATCCACGAGGAATCGCAACTGCCGTTCTGCAAAGTTCAGTAGTTCAGCAGTTCGATCGATCTGCCGATCTTCTTGCGAAAGCTTCTCATGGTTCTGCGCCAATAGATCGAGCTTTGTATTCACTCTCGCAGGCCGCAAACCACAGTCTGCTTTGGCACTCAATCAATGCTGTTGATGCTCTGACCGGAACTCCCCGTCGCAGAAGGCGAGCAATTCGTCGTTCCTCAATCATTGCACTTGAGCAGGCAATCATTAATGGCCCAATCAAGCTTGTTGCCAAGCGTGAGCGCCCCGAAGAGAAACAGAACCATCCTCACCAGCTTCGCTCCCCTCAAACCTCTAGCTTTCCTAGTGGTCACGCCTCTGCTGCTGCATGTGCTGCAACTTTGTTGTCTGCCGATCTCGGCATGGCCCCCGTCTGGTGGACGCTCGCCGCAGCAGTTTCTTGGAGCAGAGTCCATGTTGGAGTTCATCATGCAAGCGACGTTGTAGCTGGAGTGTTTGCTGGGCGAACCATCGCCCGGACTGCTCAACGGTTCTGGCCAGGCCACTAGCTCAAGTGCTTGGCCAGATTTGTTTCAAACAGCGAGCGTTCTCTCCGGCGACTCGTTAGCCTTTGGGTTATGTCTGAGACCTCCTCTGAACAACAACATATGAGTGGATTTGAATCACTCATGTGGGAGATGGAAAGAGACCCACAGCTTTCTTCCACATTTGCCAATTTGAGCGTGTTCGATCAGGTGTTAGATCGTTCAGCCTTTCGGAAGCGGATGGAACAGGCCATAGTCAACGTGCCGCGCCTCTCCCAACGCGTAGTCACAAGCTTGACGCCATGGGAACTCCCTCGTTGGGTTGATGACCCTGAAATAGACCTTGACCATCATCTTCGCTGGATGGATCTTGGGGGCAACGCAACACGTAAGGATCTATATGAACTTGTTGCCACGTTAAGTCGGCAGCCTTTCGACAGGGAACGACCACTTTGGGAGTTCGTCACCATTGAGGGGCTAGAGGGTGGAAGATCTGCCATGCTGCAGCGCCTCCACCACACCATTACCGATGGCGAAGGTGGCATTGTCCTGTCAGTTGAGTTTCTTGATTTTGAGCGTGTCCCAACCCTGCGCCCTCGACGAACTCGCTCTGCGACACTCTCCCAAGAAGAGTCAGGGATTGCCCAAGAAGAGTCAGGGATTGCCCCGAGCGAATCACCCAAACCTTGGTGGTCGAAAGCCTCTGCACCCTTTGTCTCTGCAGCGAGCGGTGCGGCGTCACTCCCAGCACGCACTGCAGATCTTGCCAGCGCGGTTCGCTCCGCAGCACGACAGGCGCGAGTTGGGCAGAGGTGCTCACCGTTATGGACCGAACGCTCACTTGGCAGGTGGTTCGGAACCACAACCCTTCATCTAGAAGATGTCTTATCTGCGGCTCACCTACTTGGTGGAAGCGTCAATGACTTCTTTATTGCTGGTGCTGCAGAAGCCGCCGGCGAACTGCATTACCAAGCGGGCCACGAGGTCGAGCAGCTGCGGGTATCAATGCCAGTGAGCACCAGACATGACCGCTCTGCCGGAGGTAATGCGTTTAGCCCTACTCAGATGCTGGTGCCGACAGCTCGTATGGAGCCAGCCGAGAGACTGGCTGAGATACACAAAATCGTCGCAAACGTTCGCAGCGAACGGGCTATTGAGTCAATGGGTACTGCGGCTCAGGCTGCTGCCATGCTGCCTTCTGCAGCAATCCTGCGATCAGGGCAGCACCTTGCCCACTCAGTTGACTTTGTCTGCTCAAACGTCCGGGCTGCGCCATTTGAGCTATTTATTGGCGGAGCACTCATGCAAGCTAACTACCCGATCGGCCCACTTGCAGGTACTGCATTCAATCTGACGACGATGTCTTATCGAGGATGGCTGTTTCTTGGACTCGCAGTTGATCCTGCAGCAGTCAGTCAGCCACAAGAGCTCCTAGATCAGCTCGAAAACGCCTATGACAGGCTCTTTGAGTCAGTGGGATTGAAGCGCCAACAGCCGGACGCATTTTGAACCACCGCTAGTTTGAGTGAGCAGCCTCGCCGAGGCGAACAAGGATGCCTCGAACATCGAGTAGCAAGTCGGTGAACTCGACCGCTGAAACAAGTGAACGATCTGATGCATCGCTCAACCCTCGATCAATAAGATTGAGCGCTTCTTGCAAGGTGACTTCCTCAGAAAGCTTTGCCTGAAGAACCTCGGTCTCAAGGATTTCTGTCATTTTGCCTCCTACGCTCTGCGGACTTGAGATATCAAGGCCGACAAAGATCAGACTACCCGCAGCTAGAGACAGTGACTGACCGGGCAGCTCCACAACTAGCTAGCCACGCTGAGATAACGGTAAAACTGAGATTAAAGATAACGCTGAGCATCGCAGCGTTGCGGGGTACCGTCTTGAGATGTATTCAGACGCTCCCGCCATCGGGGTCACCTTCGCCAGTTTTCAGAGTCTTGGGCTAGCAGTTGGCCTAGAGATTGCTGAGTCCGCTCAGCAACTGGGGTACTCCTCATTCTGGACTGCAGAAACTGTGGGCCACGAGGCTTTCTCTACTTTGGCTGCAGTAGCTGTTCAACATGCAGGCTGTGACCTAGGGACTGGAGTCTTAGCTCTTCAACTACGCACACCCATGCTGGCTGCAATGGGCGCTGCAACTTTGCAAGACCTGTCGCCCAACTCGCAGATTCTTTTGGGTGTTGGCGTCTCATCTCCGGTAGTGGTTGGCCGTTGGCACGGAGCGACCTACTCGGACCATCCTCTGGCTCAAGTCAGGGAATACATAGAACTCACTCGAGCCTGCCTCAGCGGCGAAGTCGTGACGCATCAGGGCGAGTATTACAACTGCAATAAGTTCCGACTTGGAGTTCGACTTGTTGGCAACCGCCCGCAACTCGTTCTTGGGGCCCTCAATGCGAAAATGTTGGCACTCGCAGGCGAACTCGCCGATGGGGTTCTGCTCAATTACTTGCCCGCATCGGCGGTTCCTTGGTGTATAGAGCAGGTTCGCCGAGCAGAGGCAGATGCTGGCAGGCCGGAGGGTTCCTGCAAGGTGTTTGCCTATGTTCATGTGGCAGTTTGTGAGCGCGCGGCTGCACTGCAGAGGGCCCGAAAAGACATCTATTCCTATGCGGTTGTGCCCGCTTATGCGCGAGCGTTTTCCCGAGCCGGCTTCGAGAGTGAAATACAAGCTTTGAACCTTGCGCTTGCCAAGAAGGATCGCGAAGCTGCCATTGAAGCCATCTCTGATCGTATGGTTGATGCAATTGATATTTGCGGTTCGGCAGAGACCGTAACTTCCGCCGTGCAGCAATACCGTGACGCCGGGGTTGACGTTCCAGTCATCATGCCCATGCCATGGGGCGATGACCGAATAGAAGTTATTCGCAACACACTGCGCGCAGCCATAGGCGCAGGTAATGACCGCACAGCACAGGCTTCGGGCTAACTGTTCCGCCACTTTTCCGCCACTTTTCCGCCACTTTTCCTGAGACAAGCAAAGCAGGTACATCAGATGGATCTCACACAAGCAAGCATTGTGGTCACCGGCGCTGCGAGCGGCATCGGCTTAGCGCTCTGCGAGCGCTTTGCTGTTGAGCAACCTCGATCGATTGCACTCGTCGACTGTGAGGCCGAAGCAGTTGAGCGAGCAGGCAAACAACTAGCAATGGCCTTTGGAAAAATTCATGTGAGCTGGCACCAAGTTGATGTGTCTCAAGAAGACCAGGTGAGTGAACTCGTTGATCGAGTCACCGAGTCAGATGGGGTTATTGACCTGTTCTGCGGAAACGCAGGAATTGGAACTGCACTTGGAATCGCTGCCCCAAACTAGGTTTGGCAACGCACCATAGAGGTCAACTTGATGGCTCATGTCTATGCCGCACGGGCCCTCCTACCAGCCTGGCTTGAACGAGGTCAAGGCTATTATCTGCTCACTGCTTCGGCTGCTGGGCTGCTGTCGAATTTAGGAGACGCGCCATATAGCGTCAGCAAGCATGGTGCTGTTGCGCTAGCTGAGTGGCTATCAATTACCTATGGAGACCAAGGCATCGGCGTGTCATGTCTATGCCCCCAGGGTGTTCGAACCCCGTTGCTCTTTCCAGATGTCAACAATTCAGCAGCGGATGCACTTGCCTTGGCGGTTGTGCGTTCGCAGCGTATTTTAGAGCCAGCAGAGGTTGCGGACTGCGTTGCTGTTGCACTTGGAGAAGATCAGTTTCTGATCCTGCCGCATCATGAAGTTGCAACCTATGAACAAGCCCGGGCTGGTAATCGTGAACGATGGCTTGGTGCTATGCGTCGCTTGCAGGCACAAATCAGCAGCAAGTAGTCGGTATGTCAGCATTTCCAAGCAGCCAGCAACCAGACCAGAACGGCCCACGACTTGCAGCACCCAACCTGCGCTCTTGGCGACCTCTGCCCTATGCAAATCGCTCCCTCAGTACGGTCTACTGCGACAGCAGTTTTTTGGAAGTACCTATGCCCTGGCTGCCCTTATGCCTGTGGGACTTGCACCGGGTGCTTCAGGTTGATGGAACTGCTTATCTGAGCACTTCTGGTGCAATCAGCGGGTGGTATCAAGACGAACTCTTTTTGCACCTCATAGAAGGCGCCGGTTTTACGCTGCAAGCAATGCAGGCAGACACAGTGCCCAACCTGCCGCAAGAGCTTGCCTTGCGTTGCGATCAGACGCTGGCAGACACGGTTGGACCTCGAATGCGGCTGTTACTTATTGGTCTCAACCCATCCCTAAACGCCGCTGCGGCAGGAGTCGCGTTCTGCACGAGTTCAAACCGAGCGTGGCCAGCACTTGCAGCTGCTGGTCTCTGCCAAGCTGGAATCACAAACGCCGAGCAAGACCCCGCTGCACTCTTGATGACTCAAGGAATTGGCATGACCGATTTGGTGAAACGAGCAAGCGCCAGAGCAGAGCAAATCAACCCTCAGGAGTTCCGCACAGGACTCACTCGTCTAGTTGCCTTGTGCCAACTCCTACAACCCAGAGCCGTATGTGTCCTTGGACTCTCTGGGTGGCGCCAAGCAGTAGGTAAGCCTGTTCAGGCTGGGATCCAAGATATTCAGCTAGCCGGCAGACCGGTGTATCTGATGCCTAACCCAAGCGGCTTGAATACTCACACGAGCTTGGCCGCACTGACAGAACACTTTGAATTCGCAGCAGCGATCGCAGATGAACACTGATGAACACGG
>JBBDMQ010000107.1:0-5606 GCA_040878245.1 Microthrixaceae bacterium | reverse complement strand
GAGCACTAACTGTCATTGTTGGTTCTCGACAAAGTCGCCCGAACCTGCCGAGTACTAGTTGCCCATTCTGCCCTGGTGGCCTAGAGGCTCCAGATCCTTATGATGTTCGGTGGTTTGTTAATCGCTGGCCGGCGCTACCAGAAGATTGTTGCGAGCTTCTGTTGTATACCCCGGACCACCAAGCTGAATTCTGGTCGCTCGGGCTTTCTGGGGCCACAAAGGTTGTCGACCTCTGGGCCGAACGTACGGCAGCTCTTGGCTCTCGGGCAGATGTTGATTACGTCTTGATATTTGAAAATCGAGGAGCTGAGGTTGGTGCAACGATTGCCCATCCTCATGGTCAGGTTTATGCATTCGCAGAGGTACCGCCTCATCCTTTGAAAGAGTTGCTCGCTGGTGAACTCGAACCGGCGGAGGTTGAAGAGCGGCTCGTGGTTTCTCGCTCTGGCGATTGGGTGTGCTGGGTACCAGCGGCAGCTTCCTATCCATTTGAGCTGCGCATTGCCCCGCTGTCGATGGTCGGATCGCTGACTGATGATCACTGTGACCGCTCGGGTTTGGCTGCAGTACTCATCGATTCCTTGGCACGACTTGACCAACTCTTCTCTGAACCAATGCCGTACATGATGTGGATTCATCAACGGCCCACTGATGGAGGCACATGGTCTGGCGCTCGTGTTCACCTTCACATCACGCCGCTTTTGCGAGGACTGGGGACGCAACGCTTTGTAGCGGCTGCAGAGCTTGGGTCGGGCGTAACTTTTAATCCAGTAGAGCCAAGTGACGCAGCTGCACAATTGCGAACCTGCGCAGGCTGTTCAACTGACTCTCACCAAACCCGTGGCTAATCCAGGGCGTTTCCGGGCTGTAGCGCCAGGGCGAGTCAATCTGATTGGAGACCACACCGACTATATGGGTGGCTTAGCGCTACCCATGGCTATTGACTTGGCTACCACCATCTCTGGGGTCAGGGCAGGCTCTCGTATCAAGCTGCGCTCAGAGCAGTTTGAAGAAGAACTCGACCTTGAACTCCCGGTGATCGACCCTCAACTCACCGTTCCGGCTTGGGGGCGTTATGTGGCCGGAGTAGCTG
The DNA here is from genome assembly GCA_040878245.1 of Microthrixaceae bacterium. GTDB lineage: Bacteria > Actinomycetota > Acidimicrobiia > Acidimicrobiales > Microtrichaceae > IMCC26207. The sequence continues at coordinate 4,513 of JBBDMQ010000107.1, read as the reverse complement.
CAGAACTTGCTAGCACTCAGGGGTTGATCGGAACAGTAACTACTACAGTTCCACTCGGCAGCGGCCTCTCCTCGAGCGCTGCACTAGAAGTTGCTACGGCGCTGGCCTTGGGCGATTCGGGATCACCCGCAGAGATCGCAGCTCGCTGTCAGCAAGCCGAGCACTTAGCCAGCGGAGTTCCTTGCGGAATCATGGATCAACTTGTCATCACCTCCGGACGCTCCGGCCATGCGATGCTCATAGACTTCGAAGACTTAGAAGTCACTCCTGTAGCTGTCCCAGACTCTGCACAGTTCTGGGTTATCCACTCAGGACAAGAACGCCAATTGACGACCTCGGCGTATAGCGAACGACGAGCGCAAGCCGAGGCAGCTGCTGCGCAAGTTGGCCCGTTACCCAAAGCAGACCTCGGTAGTATCAACTCGCTGAATGATGCTGTACTTCGTTCTAGAGCTCGGCATGTGATGACTGAGTGCGGGCGTGTGCAGCAGTTCGCCACAGCTCTGCAAAACTGCGAGCTCGTACTTTGCGGGCACCTCATGACTGAAAGCCACGCATCGTTACGAGACGATTACCAGGTGTCTACTGATGCACTCGACTCTCTTGTGAAGAGTCTCACCGCTACTCCGGGGGTTTACGGGGCACGCCTCACTGGCGCAGGTTTCGGTGGCTGCGTTGTGGCACTTGCTGATCCATCGGTACAACTAGATGGCTGGCCTGTGGTTCCGAGCGAGGGTGCTCGAATTGAGTGGCTCGGCGACTAATCCGCTTTTCTCATACAGAAGGGGGAGGCTGCTGAGATAACAAGGTCGCTTTTTGAGAGTCAAACTCTGCGGGGGTGATATGGCCCTCGTCTCGCAATCCAGCCAACTTGGCAATCTCATCAGCTACTGACAGCGGCTGAGCAGTACCGCGCCCTCGGTCAAATTTCCGATTCTCATTATCTTCCATCTGCTGGTACAGCTCTTGCTGCACTGAGATGGGGTTACGAACATCCTCAAAGGTCTGCACACCATGTTCGCCAGCGGACTCAATGGTGAGCGTGCCCGCACCCACCATTCTGTCGATGATCCCTTGATTGAAGAACACAGTATTGACTCGGTCCAACGGAATCTCAATGCCTCGCTTCGAGATAATTCCCTCTCGGTAAATGCAACGATCAGTCGTCACAACAAAGTTTGTAGAGATCCACGCTATCCAACGTTGCAAGAAATACAGGAGCGATCCAACGATAAACAGTGCTGCGAGTCCTGAGGTGACACTGCTGAACGTACCAGTGAGGGCCAATCCAAAGTTGATCCAAATACCTAGAACAATCGAGAACACCAAAAGAGCTACTCCCTTGGCGAGCATGATCCAATGTGGGTGAAGGTCTAGGACTATTTTTTCTTCACGATGCAGATTATCTGGGCTAAAGGGCACGGCATCATGGTAGTTCGCATGGCTGCTATTGGGTCAACATACCCGGAGTTGGTGTCACTTGGCGCTGCTACCGTGAGTGAAGTGTGTGTTGACCAATGACTGAGCAATCAGCTTCTCAGCCTTCAAGGACTCAGCCCGCTGCAGTTGCTCACCAAGAAGCTACGGCCGCGGCCAAGTTGCTGCGCGGGCTCAATCAAGCGCAGCAGCAGGCAGTTGTTTCTGAGGCCTCACCGCTCAGGATTCTTGCCGGAGCAGGCTCCGGCAAGACTCGAGTGCTCACGCATCGAATTGCCCACCGAACTGCACTTGGAACGCTTGACCCCAACCGAGTACTTGCAGTGACGTTCACCCGAAAAGCCGCAGGGGAACTGCGTGAACGTTTGGGCCGACTTGGTCTGCAGGGAGGAATCAATGCAGGAACGTTCCACTCCATTGCCTATGCGCAACTCAGGCAGCGATGGGAGGAGCGTGGCATTCGTCCGCCGGAACTACTTGAACGCAAAGTAGGTTTCGTTGCCCGCTTGATGTCTGCCAAAGATCGCAACACCCCACTAGATGTAGTTGCAGAAATTGAGTGGGCCGCAGCTAGAAGAGTGACCCCCGAGACCTATGAGTCGGCCGCTGCAGTTGCAGGGCGGCGACCACCCTTGCCACTCGGCACGGTTGCTGGAATCTACGAGCGCTTTATGGCAGAAAAACTACGCAAGCGCTTAGTCGATTTCGATGACCTTCTCCGGCTTGCAGCTCGCGACCTAGCCGCAGACCCGGTGTATGCATCTGCACGCCACTGGAGGTTTAGGAATCTATTTGTCGATGAGTTCCAAGATGTCAACCCGCTTCAACATGAGTTGCTGACCGCTTGGCTTGGCCCCGAATCAGACCTATGCGTCGTAGGAGACCCCAACCAGGCGATCTACGCATGGAACGGCGCTGACGCTCGATACCTGACCAACTTTGATCACTACTTTCCGAACGGTTCAACGATCACATTAGAAGATAATTATCGTTCCACTCCACAGGTGCTGACGGTGGCAAACGCTGTGCTTGATGCAGGGTTTAGCATTCCAATTCGGTTGCGATCTCACCGTGCGGACGGCCCCCTACCAAAGGTCCGCGACTATCCAGATGCACTAGCCGAGGCTCAGGCCACAGCCCGCTCAGCCCGAGACCACCATGCTCCTGGCACTGCTTGGAGTAACCAATCAGTTTTGGTACGCACCAATGCGCAAGCGGCTCTGATGTCCGAAGCATTTACCAGCGCACGGATTCCGCACCGGGTCCGTGGCGGCGGCGATCTACTTGAACAAGCCGAGATTAAACAAGCCATCTACGGATTTAGGCGAGCATCCTCGCTGCAGGTCGCTATCGGAGATCTCGAAGATGAGATTCGCCGGTTAGCCCCAGAGTCGGTCGACAACTCAGCCAGCTCTCAAGGCATACCTGTAGGTGATCTTGCCGAGGAACGAGCAGCAAATTTATCTGAGCTTGTTCGCCTCGGGAACGAGTACTCAGTACTTGACCCAACTGGGGGAATTCCTGGATTTTTAGGATGGCTCACCTCGGCATTACGTGGCGAGGACCGCTCGGGTGGCGATGCAGTAGAAATCGTTACGTTCCACGCTGCTAAGGGCTTGGAATGGTCGGTAGTGCACGTGGCCGGACTTGAAGAGGGGTTCGTGCCGATTCATCACGCAAAGGACTCCACCGACACCCTCGAGGAAGAGCGGCGCCTTTTATATGTTGCGCTGACTCGTGCCCGTGACGAGCTCATCTGCTCTTGGTCCAAGACGCGGGTGTTTGGATCCCGCACAGCCAACCGCCAGCCGTCACCTTGGCTCAGCATCATCTCTCAAACAGTGGGTGCAACTCCTCCAGAAGTTTCCCGACAAGATGGTGCCGGTCGAGCAAAAGCGGCCCGGAAATCACTCAAACTGTCTGACTCGGGTATCCCCGAGAGCCAAGTTGAACTGTTTGAGGCTCTGCGAGCCTGGCGTAAAGCTCAAGCCAAAGAGGCAGACGTAGCGGCATTCGTGATCTTTAACGACGCAACACTGCATGCAGTAGCCGCTGCCAAGCCCCGCAACAGAGCGGAACTCTTGGCGCTTCATGGCATCGGCGCTGTCAAGGCTCAACGATTTGGTGACGACCTCTTGCGGGTTGTGGCAGAGCATGAGGCCCAAGAAGGGCCTTCTCGCCTACGCGCTACTGGTCATCGTCCCGTGCAGCAAGCAGAGCCGCAAACCTTTCTCGGTCAAACTCAATAAATAGTCCAGAAGCCTCGGCAGTGAGTTGGCCTTCCGCATGAAGCGTTGCCTTGGCAAAGATTTTTCGACCATCACGGCGGTCGAGCCAGCCTTCCAGATATAGCGGAACATGCAGCGGAGTTGGACTTCGATAATCGACCCCGAGGTGTGCCGTCATTCCTTGGATTCCAGAGAGCGACTGAGCAGAGCCAAGCAGTTCGTCAAAGACTGCTGCGATATAGCCGCCATGGACGCAACCTGGTGGCCCCTCATAAGCAGAACCGAAGGTCACTCGCCCCACGACCCTGTCCTGAGCGTACTCAAGCTCTACTGGAGGAGAGAGCGGGTTTGCCAGTCCAATAAAGGGGCTGTGATCAAAAAATGCATACCACTCCGAGTCCCCAGGCTGCAGATCACTCGCCGCTTGCCCGGCGTTAGCTGATTCAGCAAACCCTCGATACGTCTGACCCGAGGAAAAGGCCCGCAGGCGGCTAGCTAACGACTCAAGTTCAGTTGCTGCACCTGCAAGCTCAGTTTCAGTTGCAGTAGTCGAGACTAAAAGCTCTGTTACATCTCGCATTGCTGCAGCTAATCTTCGCTCTTCTTGGCGCCGAGGAGTGAGCTTTAGAGCTTTGAGCCCAGCAATTCTTGGGCTGATCCGAAGGGGCTCAGCCGCCCCCTCATCCGAAGAACTCATAGGTCGAAAAGTCCCATCACTGGTGCGTGATCAGACGGCTTGGTTCCCTTACGCGCATTGCGGTCGATCAAGTCCGCCGAACAGCAATCGGCGAGCGGGCGAGTCGACAATAAGAAATCGATGCGAACCCCTCTGCGCTTATGAAAGTCAC
>JBBDMQ010000106.1:0-1114 GCA_040878245.1 Microthrixaceae bacterium | reverse complement strand
AGAGGAGTTTGCAGAGAGTGAGGCTGTGTATATCGAAATCCAAGATGGTCGAGAGGGCATGCCGACCGCTACCCAAACTCGATTTGGCAATCTAGACCTTCAGTTCGAGCCGATAGCGTTCTCGCCCGTACTTCTGGTGCATCCCGACGGCCGAGAAGCTCGTTTTCCTCGTGCGATGGCACGAGTCACGAACGCTGATGGTCGTACTGGTGGCGGATGGATTGAGTGGAACCAACCGCCAGTTAGCCCGCCTAGTTAGCCCGCCTAGCCAGCCCGCCTAGCCAGCCTAGTTAGCCCGCCTCAAGAAGCCGCTCGTCAGGGCCGCTTCGTTAGTTACCGCACTGCGTGATGATCCAGTCGATGATTGCCTCGTTCGCCTTCACAAACTCGGGGTTACTGAGAGCATTTGTGGCTTCTAGGAAATCGCTGCCATCCACCGACTTCAAAGTTTCGGCAACAAGATCAAGATCCTTCTGAAGGTCAGCTGGAGCAGAGGCCTTGAGCTCGCCGAGCACCTTGTCAATCTCTGCATCCGGGCTCTCCGAGGTGTAGGCAAGGGTGAGCAACTGCCCGTAGGCAAGACCAACAGCAGCACAATCACCTAGGTCTCCGAGCCCGCTCGCAAATTCATCAAGTTGCTCGCCGAGATCACCTAGATCCTCGTTGATAGTGGAGTCAGGAAGGTCACCGGGGTTACCAAACTCATTTGAGCCACCGAACACGTCTTCGGCTGGTGCATCAGGACGCATACCAGAGGTCATCTGTGCGCTTGCCTTCTCTGCGGTTGCGCTACAACTTGGCAGAAGTCCAAGCAACAGGCCAAGAAGGGCTGTTGCGGCTAGAACACGAGGAACACTGGCGGTAGAGCGGGAAGATAAAGGATCCATAAGGGTGAGTCTTGCCCAAAATGTGCGCAGCTTTCAGCCCAACATCAGCAGATTCTGAGATTATCCCGCGATTTGCGTTGGTCGAATGGCCAGCGAATCCGGCGCGACCATCACAGAGGTTGGATCAATCACCTGAAAATCATCTGCGGTGAGTGTGCTCAAGGTTGCCAGGTCCCTATCATCCCAGCGTCCATCCACAGTCCCCCGAAGCTTAAAGCCAGGCCCTG
>JBBDMQ010000105.1:0-5678 GCA_040878245.1 Microthrixaceae bacterium | reverse complement strand
TTCTTCGGGTGTCTTCACAAGCTACGACATCAGCCGCGGCAAATGCCTCAGTTACCCGCGCTGAAACGTCTCCAAGGTTGCCAATCGGCGTTCCTATAAGTATCAGACGAGGATTTCCGCTGCCCATTAGCGAACCTCAAGTCGGTCACCGGCAGCAACTCCCCAAGAGCGAAAGGCGCCGGCGGGCGCCTCTACTGCAAATCGAGCAGCACGCAACGGCCTTGTGACTCGGTTCGGTGCAACTGTAACGATGCGCAATACAGTGAAATCTTCTGAGCACAGCGCAACGTCAATAGGAAAACTCATTCCAACTGTGTGCACCGAGCGGGCTTTCAAAATAAACACACCATCAATTGAGGTTCGACCTAGCAGGCCGCGTCGACGCTCCGAACGGGTTTCGGCCACCTCGGCGCTAGCAAGCACCTGTCCCTCTCGGGTTAGCCAAGCCATGGCCCCAACCCGCTCGTTCCTCGGGTCCTAGGTGTCGCTTTACACATTGAACCGAAAGTCCATCACGTCACCATCGTCCACCACATATTCCTTGCCCTCAATGCGAGCCTTCCCAACCTCTCGAGCTTTTGCCCAAGAGCCCAGCTCCAAAAGCTCGTCCCAGTGAATAGTCTCGGCACGAATAAAGCCTCGCTCAAAGTCGGTATGAATTACCCCAGCGCACTGGGGGGCTTTTGAACCAGAGCGGAAAGTCCAGGCCCTGGTCTCTTTCTCTCCGGTTGTAAAGAAGGTCCGAAGCCCAAGCATCTGATATGCGGCATGCAAGAACGTTGGAAGCGCGCCCTCTCCTAAACCAAGCGCCTCAAGCATTTCCGTTCTGGATTCCTCATCAAGCATGGCAGCCTCGGCCTCGAGCTGAATGCAAAGGCCAATCACGCTTTCATCTCCGCCGAGCCCAAAAGCCGCTCGCACAGGTGCCAAGAATGGCTCAGGGTCGGCGAGTTGCTCCTCGTCAAGATTGACTAGAGCCATTGCAGGCTTGGCTGTGAGCAGAAAAAACGGCTTCAGCATCTGACGATGAGACTCGTCAAGGTCTGATCGATAAATCGGTGTGCCAGCCTGAAGTAGTTCTAGGGCGGCATCCATCGCAGCGACTTCATCCGCAAGCGACTTATCCACCCGAGCAGCTTTGCGCCGCTTCTCAGACTGCTTCTCAAGCGTTTCAAGATCGGAATACACCAACTCAACCTCCAAGGTGTTGAGTTGATCTACCGGATCACTTGAGCCATCAACGTCGGTGTCGACAAAAGCTCGCAGGATGAAGACGATTGCGTCAACCTCTCTGATGTGAGCCAAAAATCGGTTCCCAAGCCCCTCGCCTTGAGCTGCGCCCTCTACGAGGCCAGCAATATCAACAAACTGCACGCTGGCTGGAACAATCGACTTGGTCTGACTCATGATTGCAAGCCGCTGCAAACGATCATCAGGCACTTTGGCCACACCGACGTTTGGATCAACGGTGGCAAAGGCATAGGGGGCAGCAAGGGCGCCACCACCAGCAAGGGCGTTATACAGCGATGACTTTCCTGCGTTGGGCAAGCCAACAAATCCAAATCGTTCCACGTGAAGTTCCTGAAAGTGAGTGGTCGTGCAGGCTCGCACAACATGGTCACACGGTACTTGCTTCGAAGCCGCAGCCCAGTTTTAGCCAACAACCTAGCCCTTCACTTTGTCTCGTCTGGAGTCCGAGGGGGTACCTCTACTAACCTAGGAACATGTCACAACGCACGCAGAAGAAGAAGGCCAACGTGCGGCGCAAAAAGGCCAATCACGGCCGTAAGCCCAACGCCGGCCGCAACTCTTAATTCATCTACATTTTCCGTCCTACGCTTCTTGTGGCTTTGCCAGAGGGGGCGTTGTTCGCGTTGTCAGCAAATTTGATTTGGCTCGGTTGTAGATCTTGCGGTTCGTCGCTGCTAGCAGCGCTAGTCCAGGGGCGGTCGAGTGAGGTCCTCAGGTACCGCATAGATCAGCGGGATACTCACTACAGTTGCCAGACCTTTCACAACGATGTTTGCCCAGATAATTGACACCGCTACCGACCACGGAAGCGTTCCGCCAAAGGCAATCAGCACAAATACGACTGAATCAATCGGTATAGCAATTGCGTTTGAAGTCAGGACCCGACCCCATTGGACGCGATGACCAAACCGCATCACAAAGCGGTGATACACCTCGGTGTCTGCGAACTCAGCAATAACTTGGGCAATCACAGAGGCAAGCACGATCCGCGTCACAGGGTTGAGTACTGGCCCGAACCATTCCTGTGCCGGGCCTGGAACCTCTGAATCAGCTGGCAAAATTGCGGCTAGGTACAGCCCAAGCGCCAACACGATGTTGAACGCAGCGGCGCTCAGAATGATAACCCGAGCAGCCATTCGCCCACCGACTTTATGAACAAGGTCGCGCAGTGTGAAGGTCAGCGGGTAGGTCAGAGTTCCGGCATCAATCGAAAAGCTTGCCCAGTCGGGACCAATGCGCAGGATGCGCACAGACATCACATTTGCCATCAGTGAACAGGCCACGTAGCCAGCTGCGGCGATAAGCAACCAAGTCAGCGCTCGAGAATTGAGGTCTACCTCATTTGTCTTGGTGTCGCTGAGTGTCACGGTCGCCACGGTACCGTTCACAGATGCCCGCTGACACCTTTAAAGCAGTTCAGGGTCAATCAGATTCGACACCAAGACAGCTTGAGTCGCTCCAACTCGGAGACAGCCCTGCGGCCTGGAGCGATGCCGGCTTTCTCGTTTCCAGCGAAGGAACTGTGCGACTCGGTGGCACAACAATTGTCTGCACAGGGTTTGGACAGCCTTTTCAAGGTTGGAGGATTCAAGGGCTCGGGGCATTGAGTCCGGAGCCACTCATCACTCAGATTGATGGTTTACAACTGCTGCCATCCGTGCAGGGATTTGAGGCCGAGAAATCAGCAAACGGCTTATCGTTTGCCTCCGAAACGCAGCCTCACCCAAACGGGGTCACCCGGATTGACCACATTGTGGTGAGCACTGGAAATTGCGATCGCACCATAAACGCTTTTACTGCGGCGGGTTTTGAACGACGTGGCAGCCGGAGCACTACCCAATTTGGCGCTCAAATGTTGCAAACCTTCTTCTGGGCTGGTGACGTGATCGTGGAACTTGTTGGCCCATCACTGGTACAGGACGCGAATGATTCGCTTGCAAGCATCTTTGGGCTGGCCATGGTGGCTGAAGACCTTCAGCACACAGCCAAAGTTCTCGGCGAACTGCTGGGCAACCCAAAGGCAGCAGTGCAACCTGGCCGACAAATTGCCGGCCTGCGGACTCAGTCGATTGGGATTGCTCTACCCATTGCAATCATGAGTCCACACCAGGCCGGTTGAGCAACCTGATCTCCACTCAAGATTTTTACAGAAGATCTTCATCACCGGTGTGGCGATCAACTTACCCATCAGTAACATAGCGAGATGTATGACTATCGCGCTCCAATCAAAGATGCACTCTTCGCCCTTCGCCACGTTGGACAATTAGAAAAGTTGTCTCAAACTCCCCTGTACGCGCAGGCTGATTTAGAGACCGTTGCTTCAGTGCTCGAAGAGCAAGGACGCTTTATGCAAGAAGTGTTCGCTCCGCTCAATGCGTCTGGCGATCGTGAAGGTTTGGTTTGGTCTCCTGAAGGAGTCAAGACTCCAGAAGGCTTCAAAGAGGCGTATGCAAAGTTTGTTGAGGCAGGCTGGCAAGGACTCAACGCAGAGGTGGACTTTGGCGGTGCGGGATTTCCAGAGGCTGTACAAGCCTGCGCACTTGAGTTCGAAACAGCATCAAACGGGGCACTGACGATGTGTCCCGGGCTGACTACCGGCGCCATTGAATGCCTTCAGGCTTGGGGCACCGAGGAACAAAACGAACTGTATCTGCGCCGATTAGTAACAGGAGAATGGACAGGGACCATGAACCTGACAGAGCCTCAGGCAGGTTCTGATGTGGGGCTGTGCACGACAAAGGCTATTCCTCAGGCCAATGGGTCGTACCTAGTGAGTGGCACCAAGATCTACATCTCGTTTGGCGAGCATGACATGGCCGAGAACATTATTCACTTGGTGCTTGCCCGCCTTCCCGATGCTCCTGCAGGAACTCGCGGAATCTCCCTGTTTCTTGTGCCCAAGTTTCTTCTGAACTCTGCAGGCGAACCGGGGCAGCGAAATGACGTGAACTGCGTCTCTATTGAACACAAAATGGGCATACACGCGTCGCCTACTTGCGTCATGTCCTACGGCGATGACGGCGGAGCCACCGGATTTTTGGTAGGAGAAGAGAACCAAGGCCTTCGTGCAATGTTCACCATGATGAACTCTGCTCGAATCGCCGTTGGTATTCAGGGCGTGGCGCTTGGAGACACCGCATACCAAAAGGCACTTGCTTACTCTCAAGAGCGTAAGCAAGGTAGGCAAATTGGTGGAGATTCCAAGGAGCCAGCGCTCATCATTGAGCACCCCGATGTGCGTCGCATGTTGCTGTTTATGAAGAGCCACATTGAGGCCATGAGAGCTCTCATTGTGTACAACGCTGCCGCTATCGACTTTTCACGGGCCCTAGAAGGTGAAGATGCTGCGCTCTATGAAGATCTAGCAGAACTGCTGACACCGGTTACTAAAGCTTGGTGTACCGATGTAGGGATGGAGGTCACCTCTACTGCAATCCAAGTATTTGGTGGAATGGGCTACATCGAAGAGTCGGGCGTAGCTCAGCATTATCGTGATGCTCGAATTGCACCGATTTATGAGGGGACCAACGGAATTCAGGCAATGGATCTAGTGGGCCGCAAACTCGGCCTGCGCATGGGCGCAGTGGTCAATAGCCACCTCCAGAACATGAGAGATACTGAGTCTGAACTTGCCAAGGCGGGAAGCGAATTCGACTCAATGCGCGACTCATTGTCCTCCTCTGTGATGGCATTAACCGGCGTTACTGAATGGATCATGACCAACGGTCTTGCAGACCCGGTACAAGCTCTGGCAGGAGCAACTCCGTACCTGCGCATCTTTGGAACTGTCACTGGTGGATGGCTCCTTGCGCAACAAGCGCTGAGTGCGCAGGCAGAAATTGATGCAGGTTCCGAAGACCTTGAGTACCTCAGGGCAAAGATCACTACGGCACGTTTTTATGCCGAACAGATTTTACCGCAGGCCGCTGGGTTGGTTCCTTCTGTTCAGGCTGGAGCATCGGCGTTGTATGAGGTAGACGGCAACTCCTTAGCCTCGGTCTAACGCAGGGCACTTTCTGTTGGTGTTCTTGCACTGAGTCCCAAGTTGCACTGAATCCCAAGTTGCACAGGGCCCAACTGTGCGGGACTCTGCGCAACTCAACTAGTGAAGCTGATTGATCGAATTGCTGATTGGGGGTAGTTCTAGGTCCCTGTAACCTGCAGAGCACATGTTGGACCACGTTTTTACCGATGCAATCGGCGCTCTGCGCGACGCAATGGAGAATGCTCTCCTTGAGAGGCAAGCCTTTGAGGAACGATTTCACACTGATGTTCTGCTCGGAGACCTCACCTGGGAGACTAGCTACGGGGTACCAGGAGAAGGTCTACCACCGCGAGTACGCGCCGACCTGACTTTGGAGTGGCCGACTTGGTCGCAGACCGCTTATCGATCTTGGTACATCGAGGAGGAACTCCCCGAAGCTCCC
>JBBDMQ010000104.1:0-1116 GCA_040878245.1 Microthrixaceae bacterium | reverse complement strand
GACAACTTTGTTGCACGTGCTGCTGATCTGCTGCCAAGTGCGGTTGACCTGCGCCGCCGCATTCATCGTCACCCCGAGCTGGGTTTAGACCTGCCACAGACTCAGGCCGCAGTGCTTGAAGAACTGAAGGACTTAGGGCTAGAGATTTCAGTTGGTCAGGGCTTGACCTCGGTGGTAGCAGACCTGCACGGTGCTAGCCCGGGACCCACCATCTTGTTGCGTGGGGACATGGACGCGCTGCCCATGCCAGAGGACACAGGTCTGGCTTTTGCGAGCGAGTTAGATAACAGAATGCATGCCTGCGGTCATGATGCTCACACCGCAATGCTTGTCGGTGCTGCCCGATTGCTTAGCGGTATGAAGCAACAGCTTTCTGGCAGCGTTCGCTTCATGTTCCAGCCCGGCGAAGAGGGCAGCGGCGGGGCGGCAGTCATGATGAGTGAAGGCGTAATTGAGGGCGTTGACGCTGCGTTTGCATTGCACGTTGCGCCCAATCTGCCCTCGGGTTTAATTGCCTGGAAAGGCGGCCCGGTCATGGCATCGGCTGATGTCCTAAAGATTTCTGTCACCGGCCGAGGGGGGCACGCGTCGAGCCCTCACTGGGCATGTGATCCGATGCCAGCAGCCTGCGAGGTTGTGCTGGCCCTTCAAACCATGATTACCCGTACGGTTGACGCGTTTGATCCTGCGGTGCTGACGATTTCGCAGATCAATGGAGGCACGACCGACAATGTGATTCCAGAGTCGGTTGAGTTAGTAGGAACGCTGCGAGCAGTCTCGGAACACACCCGTCGCACTGTGTGGGACAGGGTCCGAACTGTTGCAGCTGGAATCACTCAAGCCCACGGTTGTACTGCCGAAGTGCAGATCATTGAGGGCTATCCAGTCACCATAAACAGCCCCGAATTTGCAGAGTTTGCGGCCGGCATTGTGGAGCAGACTTTTGGGCCCGGCCACGCGTTCAAGATGCCTTCTCCGGTGATGGGTGCAGAGGACTTCTCGTATGTTCTTCAACGTGTGCCAGGTGCGATGCTGTTCTTAGGTGTCTGCCCGCCAGAGCAACCAAATTCCCTGCTTGAGCCAGCCTGTCACTCAAACAAGATGGTGCTCAATGAA
>JBBDMQ010000103.1:0-1117 GCA_040878245.1 Microthrixaceae bacterium | reverse complement strand
ACACAGTTGCAGAGGCAGTGAGTGATGAGCAGTATTTGCAGCGCGGTCTAGTAGCAGATGCAACGTCTGAGACAGCAGGAGCGTTCCGTCAAAGTGCACCCACTTGGGCTGGAACAGTAGCCCCCGATGGTCCCTATCAAATTCGTGATGCTGCAGTGAGTGACACCTCTGAGCTGCTCAGTCTGATCGGCATGGACGGGTCTCAGATTGCTCAGCTTGAGCACTCAGGGGCAATCGCATGAGCAACATCACGAATGAGAACACCCATGGTGACCTTCCCGATGCTGTCATAGAGATGATCGGCCGTTCGCAGTATTTGCAGACTGCAACCTTTGATGCAGAGAACAGTTATGGGTACAACACACTCGCAGCTACTCAAAACGACAACCCGCTTTTTTGGCAGGACGAGGTAGCTGAGGAACTGACTTCGGGGCGCATCTTGCCTCCCACCACACTCTCACTCTGGATGCGCCCGCATTATTGGGAGCCGGGAGCAGATGGCGAACAAGTAGCGCTGCAGGTGCACTTTGATCTGAAGAAGACCTTTGATTTACCTGAGGCAGTAATGACCGATAACACCATCATCTTTTTTGAGCCAGTTCGATCCGGAGACCGGATAAGCAACTCTCAGGTGCTGAAGTCAGTATCTGGACCAAAGACCACCAAGTTGGGTTCCGGCCGTTTTTGGGTCATTGATGTTGAGTTCAAAAACCAACGCAGCGAATTAGTCGGCATCGAGTCCTACACCGGCTTTGGTTACCGTCGTGGAACCGAAGGAGCCGCATGACTGCCGAGGCTCGGATCCTTTTTGCAGACGTGGCCGTTGGAGCGTCGTTGCCTGAGTTGGCAGTTGAGGTCACCCCGACCACGGTGGTTTTGGGCGCCTTGGCAAGCCGGGATTGGCGCCCAATGCATCATGACTACAAGTTTGCAACTGAGCGAAATGGTGTTGCAGATATCTTCTTGAATACGCCGAATCAGGCTGCTTGGTTTGAACGCTATGTCACTGACTGGGCTGGGCCAAGGGCTCGGTTGGGGCGCATGAAGTTTCGTATGAAAACCTCGGTGTTTCCCGGGCATCTTATGGTCTTTTCAGCCGAGGTTACCGATGTGTCTA
>JBBDMQ010000102.1:0-1124 GCA_040878245.1 Microthrixaceae bacterium | reverse complement strand
CGGGCAACTGAAGAATTGGGTATGCCACTAGCTGACCCGGCCCGTGATACGTCACGTCGCCGCCACGGTCGACACGAATAAGTTCAGCCCTCACCTGAGCGGCATCTACTAAGACATGCTCAGTCTTGGCATTTCGGCCAAGGGTAAAGGTATGCGGATGTTCAAGTAGCAGTAGCCGGTCTACCCCAGTTCGAGGTAGCTCGGCATGCAAGCCGCGTTGAAGAGCCCATGCATCTTGATACGGCACAGTCCCAAGCCAACGAGTACGCAGTCCCCCGCCTCGGCCACTCAAGATTTCTTGTTCATGAGCGGACCGCGGCATCTTCATACCTTGTCAGATCGGGCCGGCTGAAGCATCGCGAGGCTCAGATCTCTGCTGCCCAGTCTCTGGTTTCGATGATCTCTTTAACGCGCGCCGTAAATGCTGCGGCATAAGCGCCATCAAAAGCTCGATGATCCCAGGACAAGGTCAAGTTACCGACAGAGTGAATGGCAATGCTTTCAATTCCAAAAGCGTCTACTACAACCACTGCCTGTCGAGACACACCATCAGTAGAAAGAATGGCGACCTGAGGCTGATTGATGATCGGAACCACCATAAAGGTGCCATAGCTCCCAGAATTCGACAGCGTGAAGGTCCCGCCGGAAATATCGTCCGGGCTCAGTTGCCGGCTTCTAGCGCGGACTGCCAAGTCGTGAATATCGCCAGCGATGGCTCGCAGACGCTTGTCATGAGCGTCACGCACAACGGGGGCAATCAAGCCCTCGTAGCCCAGGTCAACTGCGATCGACAGGTGAACTGCATCGTGCAAGATGACCGAACCCTCGCCCATAGATGCGTTCATGTGAGGGAACTCGTGCAGAGCGTCGACCACTGCACGAGAAATAAACGGCAGATACGTAAGCGAGTAGCCCTCATCAGACTTGAACTGAGCACGATGGGCATGTCTGACCCGCTCAACTCCCTCGTAGTCAACTTGAACAACAGTGATGGCATGCGGGGCTGAGGCCTTTGAGGCAAGCATTGCTTGGCCCGTGATTCTGCGGATCTTGTTGAGTTCTTCAACTCGCTCGCCCGTCCCAGGGACCATTGGAGCGATGCTGCTTTGAGTGACAGGCCCTGC
>JBBDMQ010000101.1:0-5737 GCA_040878245.1 Microthrixaceae bacterium | reverse complement strand
CAGGAGATAACTGTTTTTTTGCTGCCACTGGTATCACCGATGGCAACCTACTCAAAGGCGTGCACTACAACCGCTTAGGGGCCACCACACAGTCGTTGGTCATGCGCTCACGATCGGGAACCGTTCGGTTTGTGGATGCGCAGCATCGCCACGCCAAATTTGAGAACTGATCCCACTCAGGGAGTACAGGCCTAGCTAGTTGCACGAGTAGCCTTGATTCATGCCCCCAATTATTTCAGTGGAGAATCTTCGTAAGTCATTTGGAGAAACTCAAGCGCTCGCCGGTGTGTCGTTCGAGGTAGAACAGGGAACTGTGCTGGGGCTGCTTGGGCCTAATGGGGCTGGCAAAACCACCGTGGTTCGAGTGCTTGCCACCCTGCTTCGTGCTGATCAAGGATCTGCGAAAGTTGCGGGGTTTGATGTAGTAACTGACGCAAATCAGGTGCGGTCGATTATTGGCCTGACCGGTCAGTACGCCGCAGTAGATGAGAAACTCACTGGTGCAGAAAATCTGCAGATGGTTGGACGCCTGCTTGGCATGAGTTCGGCTACTGCCAAGAAGCGCTCTGCCGAACTGCTCGAGCGGTTCGATCTGAGCGAGGCCGGAACTCGGCAAGTTGGCACCTACTCGGGAGGAATGCGTCGACGAGTAGACCTTGCAGTCAGCTTGGTTGGACGGCCAGAAGTGCTGTTTCTTGATGAGCCGACTACGGGCCTTGACCCCGCAAGTCGACTCGAACTGTGGGCCATCACTCGAGAACTCGTCGCAGACGGAACAACTGTGCTGCTGACCACTCAGTACCTTGACGAAGCAGATGAGCTTGCTGATCGAATTGTGGTGATCGATGCGGGCAAGGTCATCGAAGAGGGAACTGCTGACGAACTCAAAGACCGAACAGGCGGCCGCAGTTTGGTTATTGAGTTTGCTACTTCCGAGCAGCTTTCAGCTGCAGCGCAGGTACTCGACACAGTGACAACTGCGGGCTCGGTGCACCGCAATGAAGTAGACCGAATTCTGTCGGTACCTGTTGAGCAAGATACGGCTTTGGCTGCTCGAGCAATCTCAGAGATCAGCGCAGCTCAGATACCCATTGTGGATTTTTACCTGCATAGACCGAGCTTGGATGATGTATTCCTCACACTCACCGGCTACACACCGGGCTCTGAGAACTCTGAACCCGCAGAAGTACAGCACATCGACTCAACCTCAACAGGAGCGTTGTCATGACTGCCACACAGACGGCGCCGAAGGAACAACCTCTTATGAAACGCCCGAGAGGAGTGGCCGCGATCTGGCATGACAGCCGAATAGTTGCCTGGCGTAATTTGGTGCAGCTCCCTCGGACGCCAGGCCTTGTGATCTTTACGCTGATTCAGCCAGTGATGTTTGTGCTGCTGTTTAACTACGTTTTTGGCGGAGCTATCGGCAGAGCCCTTCCACCCGGCACCACATATGCCCAATTCTTGATTCCAGGCATCATGGTTCAGACCATTGTCTTTGGAACGTCGGCCACAGCCGTGGGGCTTGCAGATGACTTACAGAAAGGAATCATCGATCGCTTTAAGTCTCTGCCGATTTCTCGTTCGGCGGTTCTGACAGGACGAATCATGGCCGATGCTATTCGGCTGACAGCAGTTGCCACTGTGTTGGTTATTGTCGGCTATGTGGTGGGGTTTCGATTTGAGGGTGGCATCGGGTTTGGCTTGCTCATGGTGCTCACTGCAGTGTCATTTGGCGCTGCCATGTGCTGGGTGATGGCAAATATTGGAATGGGCGTGAAAGACGTCGAGACTGCGCAAACTGCAGGTTTTGTGTGGCTCTTCCCGTTGACCTTTATTAGCTCGGTCTTTACGCCGGTCTACACGATGCCAGGTTGGCTGCAAGTCTTTGCGAGAAACAATCCAGTCACGCTGGTAGCAAACCTGTTGCGCGCATTCTCTGTGGGTGAGGTCCTACCCGGCTCAACATGGACATCAATGGCGTTGCCGGTTGTGCTGTGGATACTTGGCATTACAGCCGTTGCAGCCCCGCTCGCAGTTCGCCGCTACCGTCGGGTCTGAACTGATAAAAGATTTGCTACCGCAAGGCTCGGCTACCGTGACCTAGTAGCCATCTGCGTGCAGAGGGTGGTAGCGGGGCAGTCGCACCGACCAAAGCCCGATACCCCAAAGATGGCACGACGCGAGCCTTGCCGGCACTTACGCCATCAAGAGAGTCTGCAGCCACCTTCGCAGCAGTCAGCCAAGCCACCTTGGGAACACTTTGTTGATCATCCCACCCTGAACGCTGCTGAAACTCAGTTGCAGTGAATCCCGGCAAAGAAGTGGTGATCGACACTCCTGTGCCCCGAAGTTCCTCAAACAAAGAATCGCCGAATGAACACAGGAACGCCTTGGTTGCGCAATAGGTGGCACTGCCGGGAGCCGGGTAGAGAGCAGCGATTGAACTTAGGTTGAGAATCGCACCTGAATTGCGTTGCAGCATTGTTCGAACAGCTGCCGAGGTCAGCCGCATAACAGCTATGACGTTGACCTGAACCTGTTGTTCCTCCCGAGAAATGGGCAACTCAGAAAAATCACCGTTGGTTCCAAAGCCAGCGTTATTGATCAGCAGGTCTATGGGTCTGCTGCTATCGCTCAAACGCCGCTCAATTGCCGCACGGGCCACTGGAGCGCTCAGGTCTGCTTCGCAAACTTCAACTTGAACTCCGTGGGCATCTCTCAGATCCTCGGCAATTTGGTTCAGGCGGCCAAGATCTCGAGCAACGAGAACTAGATGCGATCCCTCAGCAGCGAGCAGACGGGCAAAGGCTTCGCCGATACCACTAGAGGCACCAGTAACAAGCACTGTGTTCCAGCGCAGGCCTTGAGCCGAGTGACGGCCCTGAGGGACTAGAGCAGCTTCAGTATCTGCAACTGATTGAGTATCTGTAACTGATTCCGGAGACATCAGCTGAGGCTACTCGGCTGAATCGATCAGCAATCTACGGACCATACTTCGACCCACAATCTCAAACCCCCACTGCAGTAAAACCTGCGTCTCTACGGTCGATGATGTAACAGCAATAGCAGCATTGCGACTCGCAGCTTGGGCGCACCAATGCATCAGCGTCTGTCTGCCGATTCCTAGCTTTCGTGTTTCGGGCGAAACAACAAGTTGCTGAAGTTGCGCACTTGGCCCCGAAAGAACACCAACCGCAGCAGCTACAGGTTGGCCAGGCAGTTCAAGAAGCTCTGCCACGACTACAAGCAGTCCCTGCTGAACCCGAACCTCTGTGGGGCTGGAAGAACTAGATTGACGCAACAATTGCTCAACCTGTGGCTCCAAAAGTGTCAGTGTACGCAGACGTAATTCGATTCCGCCACGGCCGACAACAACTGGTGTGGCAAAGGGTTCCTGCAAAATCGGAACCCACGCCGCAAAGCTGTCAGTTCGCACACGTTCCAACAGGTAGACGCAGTCAACTTCCCAAGTGGGTAACTCGCCGGTGAACAGATCAATTGCGGGATCGATGAGCTCAGGGGGAACCTAGTCACGAAGAGTGACATGAGGAGTAAATGGCCAAGTGTCTGGCCTGTTGACCGGTCCCACTCGCAGTTGATCCCGAAACGACAGCAGTGCTTCAACCTGTCCGGTCACTGACAGATGCAAAGTCGGCGTTGCTGGCGTAAATGAGGCCACGGGGCCCAGCCCAAGCGCAAATGGTGCAGTCTGCGAAGCAGTCAATCGGAGCGCTTCCTGAAGGTCTTGCAAGTCATCGTTCTGCAGGTTGACTGGAGGGATAAGAGTGAGATGCGGGGGCAGGTCGGCAATTCGGGGGTCACGTAGTAAAGCCCTCAGGCCCTGAATCTGCTCAGAGATGGCAGACGGCGGAAGAAGAGCAACAGCGACTCGTCTACGAGGCATGTTGAAACCCTAGATCAGGCCCTGTGCACCATCTCATCAAGCACCCTCATCAAGCACCCTCATCAAGCACCCTCATCAAGCGCCCTCTCAGGCGCCAGCTCAGCATGTGGTCGAAGTTGAGCCCGATAAATTATGCGGTGGCTACCGATAGGCGAACGTTTGCTCGCAGGAGTGCAGCCGCAGCTTCAAGGTCTTCCGCGTCACCTGCAAGAGCGGCCTCGGCCGTGGTTTTGGCTTGCTGCGCCCGACCGACTTCAATCGACTCTGCTAGCTCACAGACATCAGACAAGATAGTCACTCGTGTGACCCCATCTTCTGGAGGCGAGACCTCTACGAAGCCTTGGTGTACGGCAATGACTTGCTCGCCACCTTCCTCCAGAAGCACTCGCACCGGATGGGTTGCAAGCACCCCAATAAAGGGCACGTGGCCAGGCAAAAAAGCAATGTCGCCAGTAGTAGTCCGGCAGATCACCATCTTGGCCTCACCTGTGTACGCAACCCGCTCAGGAGAGACGAGTTCGACCAAAAGTGACATCAGGAGTTCTTCTCGAGTTCAGCAGCCTTACGCATTGCATCATCTGCACCGCTGACGTTGAAGAACGCCTGCTCTGGTAGGTGATCCAGCTCGCCATCAATAAGCATCTTGAAGGATTCAATGGTGTCATCAACCTCGGTAAACACACCAGGCATGCCGGTAAATACCTCGGCTACGTACATTGGCTGCGCCAGGAACTTCTGAATCTTGCGAGCGCGGTTCACTGTGATCCGGTCTTCTTCAGACAGCTCATCGATACCAAGAATGGCAATAATGTCCTGCAGTTCCTTGTAGCGCTGCAACATAACCTGAACTCGACCAGCCACGTCATAATGGGTTTGACCCACAATCTCTGGGCGAAGAATCGTTGAGCTCGATGTCAGGGGGTCAACCGCTGGGTAAATACCAGCAGCTGCGATGTCACGGTTGAGCTCTGTAGTTCCATCGAAATGCGTGAAAGCCGTAAACGGCGCTGGATCGGTGTAATCGTCAGCTGGCACATACACGGCCTGAAGCGAGGTAATCGACTGGCCACCGGTAGAGGTAATGCGCTCTTGTAGCTCACCCATCTCATCGGCCAACGTAGGTTGGTAACCCACAGCAGCTGGCATACGACCGAGCAGAGTAGAAACCTCGGAACCTGCCTGCGTAAAGCGGAAGATATTGTCCACAAACAACAACACGTCCTGACGCTGTACGTCGCGGAAGTACTCCGCCATAGTGAGCGCAGAAAGCGCCACACGCAGTCGCACTCCTGGCGGCTCATCCATCTGGCCGAACACCAGTGCAGCCCGATCAAGCACCGAAATTCCGGCTTCAACATTGATCATGGTCTCGCCCATTTCAATGAACAAGTCCGTGCCTTCTCGGGTGCGCTCTCCAACTCCAGCGAAAACCGACACGCCGCCGAACTTGCTAGCAACTCGGTTAATCATCTCGGTAATGAGCACGGTCTTACCTACGCCAGCACCACCGAACAGGCCAATCTTTCCACCCTTGAGGTAGGGGGTAAGAAGGTCAATCACCTTGATGCCAGTTGGGAACATCTCGGCCTTGGGCTCAAGTGTGTCGAATGCTGGTGCTGAACGATGAATTTCCCAGCGCTCAACGGCATCAACCGATGCAACATCGAGTGGCTCTCCGAGCACATTGAACACGTGGCCAAGTGTCGCATCGCCTACAGGAACAGAAATCCCTGCGCCGGTATTTTTTACTGGGGTACCGCGTGTCAGCCCGTCTGTTGGCTTGAGCGAAATTGCTCGAACGCGACTATCGCCGATCTGTTGTGCCACTTC
>JBBDMQ010000100.1:0-5793 GCA_040878245.1 Microthrixaceae bacterium | reverse complement strand
GTTGAAGGCACAGTTGTCGAAGGCACGGTTGTTGGAGGCACCGTGGTCGACGGCACAGTTGCTCGAGTTGCGGGGCGTCTACCTGCGCCAAGATTGACCTCGGGTTCGGCAGGACGGCAAGCGCTTGCCAGAACTGCTGCGCTTGCAGCTAGGCCACCAAGAAGCGCTCCCCTTCGTGAGGGTGTTGCTTGCGAATGCGGGAGGTCTTGAACGAGTTCAGATGAGTCTGCTGCGGGCACTCACTAGATGTCGACTCCGACAGTTCAAACCTTGAGCGTTAGAAAGTGAACTTTCTTGCAGATAATCGGGGCTGAAGCGGAGCAACTCATTACGCAACTTCACACGCTGCATAGACCAGCCAATTTCAACCGTCGATCAATAAAGGAATACATATCGCTGCGAATCAGATGCCCTATGTGCCCTCCCGGGAACCAAAGTATTTCTGGGCGATCCCAGTGCTCCCACAATGGAGCCACCTGCTCCACTGGGTCAATGAGTTTGTCTGCAAGGCCTCCAACAATCGCACGTGCATGCACAGGGGTACTCGGAGTAAAGCTGAGCGGCGAGACCACCGAGTGAAGTTGTTGCGACTCCCTCAGGAACGGCTGAAGTTGCTCACTTAGAGCCAAGGGAGACTGTTTCATAAATAAGCGCGGGAAGTCAGTGGCTGGAATAATAGGAAGCACACACTGAAGTGGTTCATCCTCTAAACCTGCGAGGAGTGCTGCGACGTAGCCGCCGAGCGAGACTCCCATCAGGCCAATCCCAGACGGCTCCTGTTGGCGGATCCAGGTCAACAGGCGACGCACATCCCATACCGCTTGAGCAATACCGTTGACATTGTCGAGCACGTCAAGAGTTGGAAACCGTGCCTCAGTACTCTTTGGAGCTTGCCGCGGGCCATGCAACGGCAGTACCGGTAAGACCAGGTTGCACCCCAACTCGGCATAGAGGTGCCGAACGCGAAACGACCGTAAGTCGGTATCTGCACCTTGGCCTGTGCCGTGAATGCATATCACCCATGGTCGATTGCCTGTTTGATGCCGAAGCACGGTCGCGCGCCCGAAGGCATTTTCGGTGTAGTGCATCCAGCGCTGGCGGCCAGGCACACCCGCAGGGGGCTTCCAACCACTCGGGAACTTCAAGCGCTCAACGCGCATGCCGGCTGCTCTGCTCGGGCGTATCTTTGGGTCGAACAGTGGGGGTGGTTGTGGATGGTAGGAGCCGGGATCATCAATCCACCCCTTGGATTGAAAAACTGCTGCAGCGCGCTGAGTTTCGGAAGCAATGCGTCGTAATTGCTCAGAATCTGGCGTTCGACGGAGTCTTCCGAAGGCTGCGAGTGCGAGCCGATCAGCAGCAACATGAGCCCGAAAAGCTGGAGTAACTTTTGCTTTCGGAACTCCAGCTTGTTCTCGTCGCCCGCCATCAGCTGGAGCGGGCTCGCGATGATCTCCGCTTGGGTCAGAGGATCCGGTGGCCACCATGTTGCTCACAGTTTACAGGGGCGGCTGAACAGATCGGACTCAGCCGCAGCGCCTTTGACTGAGCAATCTGACTAGTCCGGTGCATTCCACTAGAGCTGGGGGACCAGCGTCAATCTGGGGGCTCACCATTTGTGCAGCCCGCACAACATGACCATCTGGTTGAGTACCCATGTCTGCAAGATCGGTTGAGCACCAGATGGCAGACAACTCACATCCAGCTATGGCAGCAATGGGTCGCCACACCGCCCATCGATCAAGGTGATCGACATCAAGACCGGTATCTGTCGAGGTCCCTAGGGTGACTGGAACTGCGTGGTCAGCGACTAGCCGCGGGCGCGCAGCAAGATCTGACCTAATCAACATATGTGAGGCACGGCCGGGGGGCAGAGTCACAGATTTGATGATGTCGCTAGAAATTCGCATGTCGAGGATGAAGTCCTGATCGAAAGATACGGCCAACATTCTCGATTTTTCAGGCAAAGAAATCGCCGCATTTCCAACTTCATACGGATGGCTCGGCGCAAACAGAACTGACCACATGGACTTGCTGCCCCAGCCGCGTGCCGCTGCAAGTTGCATCATGCGCGGGGTCATACCGCCACCCCAGCTATGACCAACAAATCCTGAGCGAGAAGTATCAGCCCTAGGAGTGACAGCGGCCCCAATAACAAAGCCAGCGTTCATAGCGCGATATTGCTGCGGCGGATCGAATGCAATCTGAAAGCCCGGATAGATAACAACGAACCCATTGCTCACTAAGTGAGTCAGCAGTGCTGAATAACCCTCGGTAAAGCTCGCCGAGTAACCGTGTGCAAAGAAGATGACTGGGCGAACTGCATCATTGCAACTTCCACCAGTAAACGGTCGCCCAGATCCTGCTGGCTCAAAGATTTGCACAGGCAGTTGCCACTCTGCCGGATTGGTAATAGTTCGCATCGGCAAGGCCGAGCACGGTCCATCTGAGCCCGGCGAACCTGCTGCAATTGGAGGCGGCGGCGTTGTGGCGCAGGCAAAGCAGACCAAACTGAGAAGTGAGAGGACAAGGACACCAAGCCAGCCTTTACTCCATACAAATTCAGATGATTTAGTTGCGCTCATTGCTCAACCCCCAGAGGGGAAAGTAGCCGATCCTGCTACTTGGTGCAGATCTGTGCGGCCTAAACCTATGCAGCAAGTACAGTCCACAGATGCCAAGCGACGCACTGATGAAAGCCATGAACAGCGCCCACCGAGTGATACTCAGGGTAAGCGGCGGTAAAATCGGCTGGAGCGCTCAGTCCATGCCGGTAATTGAACTCACCACAATCGGACGTCAGAGCGGTCAGGAACGAGTGGTGTTGCTGACTTCTCCGGTTCAACAGGGTGACACTCTTGTCGTGGTGGCCTCAAGAGGTGGAGATGATCGGCATCCGGCCTGGTACCTCAACCTTGTGAAGAATCCAGAAGTTGGAGTGGTGCTCAAGGGTCAGCCGAAACAGCAAATGACGGCTCGAGTCGCCTCGGCTCAAGAACGGGCAGAACTGTGGCCACAAGTGATTAAAGATCACAAAAATTATGCTGGCTACCAGAAGAAGACTGACCGAGAGATTCCGCTCATCCTTCTGCAGCCACAGACTTAATCAGGCACAGGCTGAATCAGGCAGCTAGAGACCTCTGTAACGCGAAACTCGGGCAGTAACAGACTGAGCACACCAATCTGTTGAACTGCCGAGCAGTTCCTAGAGCTTTAAATCGCCATCGGTATAGGCAATCAGCCAGCCTGCTCGGAGTTGCTCCGAGATCTGTTGCCCACGAAGGGCTGACCGCTTCATCGTTGCCGCTACAAGATTGCCGATGACACTCATATGAACTCCAGATCTGCTGTGACTAAGTTCCTGCTGAACTCAATGCGCAGTTCCGATCGGCATGCAAGGAAAACTCATGAGGGTTTGACCAATTATTTTTTGCAATCCAGAGGCTGGGCCAGACTCCATTCTCCAGCTACCTCTATTGCCCAGCTACCTCTATTGCCCAGCTACCTCTATTGCCCAGCCATCTCTATTGCTCAGCCATCAGGGCAGCAAGCTCGGCAGCGGGATTCGCCACAAGTTCACCTGCTAGGTCAACCACAAGGTTATGAATCGTTCCTGTAAACGCAAAGGGCGATTCGTAGACCGATGGGTCAACTGTGTCGAAAGCTGCATAGCCGCAACTAACACCTGCAGTAGAAAACAGGTTGGGAACGGTGTACGGAAGCTCTCCGTAACCGGCAGTCACTCCATCCACTACCAGGCTCACTTGAGCTGGGCTACCGAGACCTTCTAAAAACTTGGGGGGACCCGATGGAAGGAACTCCATACGAACCTGATGATGGCCCTCAGATAACGGCTCATCAGTAGTCAAGGTAAACAGTTTCAGGCCTAAATAGTTGTGAACGTAACTGAGGTGGCCATTGGCTATAAACACCGCATAGCCGCCATGGCGATTCCCATGAGAGAGCAATACCCCCTCGGCACCACCTTGGGGAATAGTGAGTTCTGCAACCACAGCATGTGCCCGGTTATAGACACGCGGCGCACCGGTAAAGGGCAGCGGCGAGCCGCCCGGATTGAACTTGACCACCTTGTGGCCACCACCAACGGTGGGCCTTCTTGCAATGAGTCGACCGATGTCTCCTGAGGCCAAAGGAAGCACATTGTATTTTTCTGCTTCTTCCCACCACAGAGCACGAAGTTCGGCCAAACGCTCGGGCTGCTCGGCAGCTAGATTCACGGTTTCTGAGGGGTCAGCTTCTAGGTTGTAGAGCTCCCAGTCCATTGCTTCGAGCTGATCAAGTATTGCCTCGGTGATTGCAGTTCCAAATGGGTGACCGCGCTCGGCCCCTTCAACCAGACTGGGCCCGGGGTACGGGCACACGGCTTTCCAACCCTCGTGGTAGATGGAGCGATGACCCATCATCTCGAAATACTGTGTGCGGTGACGGTCCTCGGCACTGGAATCAGCAAAACTCGGCAGCAGGCTCACGCCATGAACCGCTGACTGCGCAACACCTCGTATGGCCTCAGGAGAAGTTATTCCGATTGCCTCGAGCAGGGTCGGCACCATGTCAATAGCATGCGCATATTGGTGTCGCACCTCTCCACGTGCGGCTATGCCAGCAGGCCAAGAAATGATGCAGGGGTCGGTGATTCCGCCCCGGTAAGTCTCCCTCTTCCATCGTCGAAACGGTGTGTCTCCTGCCCAAGTCCATCCCCAAGAATAGTGGTTGAAGGTGTTCTCACTCCCCCACTGATCAATCACTTCTAGGTTGTCTTCAAGGCGCTGCGGCGCAAGGTTAAAGAACATCCCCTCATTTCGGGTTCCGTGTTCTCCGCCCTCGGCGCTCGCCCCGTTATCGGATACCGCTATCACAAGAGTGTTCTCTAACTCACCAAGAGCTTCAATGGCATCAAGTACGCGGCCAATATGAAAGTCGGTCTGTGTAATAAAACCGGCGTAGACCTCCATTTGTCGGGCATAGAGCTGCTGTGCCTCCTCGGTCAGCGACTCCCAAGGCGCCACATCGGGGTCCCTCTCGGAGAGTTCGGTGCCTGGAGCCAACAAGCCGAGCTCTGCTTGATTGGCAAAGACGGTGGTGCGGTACGCGTCCCAACCTCCATCGAAAGCACCTTTGTACTGCTCAATCCATTGAGGTTCGACCTGATGCGGGGCGTGACCGGAGCCAGGAGCAAACCACAAGAAAAACGGTTTGTCAGGGGCGCTTGAATGAGCATCTGCGATGTATGAAATCGCTCGATCTGCCAGGTCCACATTGAGGTGATAGCCCTCGGCTGGTGAAGACGGCTGACGCACCGAATGATTATCGTGCACTAAGTCGGGGTGAAACTGATCAGTATCTCCTCCGAGGAATCCGTAGAAACCCTCAAACCCTCGAGCTAACGGCCATCGGTTAAAAGGGCCGGCCGGCGTGGTCTCTTGCGAGGGGGTCAGATGCCACTTACCGACTGCAAATGTGTTGTACCCCTGTTCGACGAGCATTTCGGAGATGAACCCGTGCTCAAACCCCATCGTGCCATTCAAGCCTGGGTACCCCATAGAGAGTTCGGTAATTGCTCCGAGTCCGAGGCTGTGATGGTTTCGGCCAGTCAATAAGCAGCCACGAGTGGGCGAACACAACGCTGTGGTCTGAAAGTTGGCATAACGCAGACCGCTATCAGCTAGGCGATCAAGATTTGGAGTTTCGCACAATCCTCCAAAGGCAGAGAGCTGCCCGTAACCAACATCGTCAAGCACAATCATCACAATGTTGGGGGCACCCTCGGGAGGC
>JBBDMQ010000099.1:0-5825 GCA_040878245.1 Microthrixaceae bacterium | reverse complement strand
GCAATCGGCGAGCGGGCGAGTCGACAATAAGAAATCGATGCGAACCCCTCTGCGTTTATGAAAGTCACCGTTGCGGTAATCCCAGAACGAATAAATTTGTTCCTGCGGATAGCGCTCGCGCAGGGTGTCTACAAGCCCAAACTCCTTCAGATTTTCAAGCGCCGCTCGCTCTGCCTCGCTCACGTGGGTTCCACCTTCGAACGCAGCAGGACTCCACACATCATTATCAGTAGGTGCAACATTGAAGTCACCAAGGATGACAAGTTGCTCGGTTGGTGAATGGTTGGCATCTAAGTGCGCTCGAAGTCGACCGAACCAGTCAAGCTTGTATCTGTAGTGGTCATTCGTCAGTTCACGGCCGTTCGGCACATAAACCGAACAGACTCGCACCCCTGCGCAGGTTGCCCAAACAAGCCGAGCGTCTACATCAGCTTCACGGCCATCAGCAAAACCGAATACGGGGTCTGACAGCCCTACTTTTGACAGTATTGCGACGCCGTTCCAGCGGCCCTGACCGAAATGCACGCTTTCATACCCCATCTGCAAAAAGTCTAAGGAGGGGAACTGCTCATCAGTCATCTTGGTTTCTTGCATGCAGAGCACATCGGGTTGAACTGTGGTGAGCCACTCAACAACTCGCTCCATACGTGCATTCAATGAGTTGACGTTCCAAGTGGCTATGAGCACCCTCTTAATCTAGGCGCTTGATGAAGCAGCGGCCGCATAGGACCCAACGTCACAACTCACGCTCAGCCTGCCGGTAGTGTGAGTTGTGTGGCAGACGATCATTCCCCCGATCCTCTTGGACCCAACGCATGGTTGGTCGAAGAGATGTACGAACAGTTCCTGAGCGACCCTGGCTCGGTGAGCGACACTTGGCAGGACTTCTTTTCGGGGTACCGGCCAGAATTTCAGAGAACCGGAGGACCGCCTGCGGCTGCGGTAACTACTGAAAATCAGGGAGTCACTTCTCCCCCAGTTTCACCACTGGTTCAAGCAGCCACGCCAGATCAAGCAGCACCGCCAGATCAAGCAGCACAGCCAGATCAAGCAGCCGCGCCAGTTCAAGCAGCCCAGCTTGGCGACCCAATCCGAGGGGTGGGCGCAAAGATTGTCACCAATATGCAGGCAAGTCTTGCTGTGCCTACTGCGACCTCTTATCGAGAGGTGCCGGCCAAACTTCTTGAGGTCAACCGAAGTGTTATCAATGGATACCTAGGCCGTACCCGAGGGGGCAAGGTCAGCTTTACGCACTTGATTGGCTATGCACTGACTCGAGCCATTGCCGATCACCTTCCTCAGATGAATGCTTCCTATCTTGAAGGCCCAGAAGGTGAGCCGCGAATCGTTCGTAATGATCACGTAGGCCTTGGCATTGCAGTCGATATGGAGAAGCGAGACGGTTCACGCTCTCTGCTTGTCCCTTGTATCCGCAATGCCGACCAGATGGACTTTGCTCAGTTCTCTGCCGCCTATGACGAACTCATTAGGAAAGCCAAAACCAACAAGCTCACTATCGATGATTTTTCAGGCGTCACGGTCACGCTGACCAACCCAGGCACTATCGGTACTGAGCGTTCCGTGCCGCGGCTTATGCCCGGTCAAGGCACCATCGTTGGAGCAGGTTCGCTTGATTATCCGACAGGATTTGCGGGTGCCGACCCCCATACAATTGCAGAGCTCGGCATTTCCAAAGTCATCACCTTGTCCTCTACCTATGACCATCGAATCATTCAGGGTGCAGAGTCGGGAATGATGCTCAAGAAGGTTCACGAACTCCTTCTTGGCGGCGATGACTTTTATGAGGAGATCTTCCGGTCAATTGGAGTGCCCTATGAGGCTGTTCGTTGGCGCCAGGACGTCAACCCTGCAGACCGCGAGTCTTCGCAGATCGAGAAGCAGATGCAGGTCTCGACACTTATCAACATGCATCGCGTGCGTGGTCACCTCATTGCAGATCTTGACCCATTGTCTGCCAAGCAGCCAGAGATGCATGCCGAACTCGACCCCGCAACCTATGGGCTCACTATTTGGGACCTTGATCGCGAGTTTTTGACAGCCGGCGACGTGGGCATCTATGCGCCCGTCGGTGGAATCCGCAAACTGCCACTTGGAGAAGTACTACACATCTTGCGCGATGCCTACTGCAGAACAGTCGGTATTGAGTTCATGCATATCCAAGAACCTGCAGAAAAGCGTTGGATCCAAGAACAAGTCGAAGGTGCACCAACCAAGTTGCCGGTAGAAGATCAGCAACACATTTTGGGAAGGCTCAACGCAGCAGAAGCACTCGAAAAGTTTTTAGCTACCAAGTACCTCGGTCAGAAACGATTTGGGCTCGAGGGAGCCGAGTCACTGATTCCCATTTTAGACTCCCTGCTTGAGCAAGCAGCCGACGGGGGTATGGACTCCGCTGTCTTGGGAATGTCACACCGCGGCCGCCTCAATGTGTTGGCGAACATCGTAGGCAAGTCCTACTCGCAACTATTTAGGGAGTTTGAGGGCTACGTCGATCCTGCTTCCATTCAGGGGTCTGGCGATGTGAAGTATCACCTTGGCGCAGAGGGAACATTTCTGACTCGTTCAGGCGTGGAACTGCCGGTCGGCCTAGCAGCTAACCCATCGCACCTTGAGGCGGTGAACCCCGTTGTCGAGGGGATGACTCGTGCTCGGATGGATGAGATTCCTCATGATCGAGAGCGTCGCTTTCCGGTTCTGCCAATCCTGATGCACGGGGACGCAGCATTTGCTGGGCAGGGCGTCGTTACAGAAACCCTTAATTTGTCGCTTATCAAGGGGTATCGCGTTGGGGGCACCATTCATGTGATCGTGAATAACCAACTCGGATTTACAACACCCCCCGAATCAGCTCGGTCATCTGAGTACTGCACCGATATTGCCAAAGCGGTTCAGGCGCCAATAATTCACGTGAATGGAGATGACCCTGAAGCCTGTGTACGAGTAGCACGCTTAGCATTTGCTTACCGCCAGCGTTTCCATAAAGACGTCGTCATCGACATGGTCTGCTATCGCCGTCATGGCCACAACGAGGGCGATGACCCAAGCTACACACAGCCATTGATGTACCGCGCAATTAGCAATCTTCGTAACGTGCGGATGAGCTATGTAGAGACTCTTGTGCGTCGAGGCGACCTCACTCTTGATGAAGCCGAACAAGCACTGGCGGACTTTCAAGGTCGATTGCAAGCAGCGTTAGATGAAACCAGACAAGGCGCCCCCGAGGAGGAGTACATTGCATCTCCTCATCCGCCAAATAAGGGTGTGCTTCCCCATGCAGTTACCGCCGCTTCTGCCGAAGAGCTCGAGGCCGTGTACCAAGTGCTGAGTTCCGCCCCTGCAGAATTTTTTGTTCATACAAAACTCGCAAAACAGTTCGCAGCTAGAGATGCCATGCTGCAAGCCGGCGAGGTTGATTGGGCCTTAGCCGAATCCCTGGCTTTTGGAACTTTGCTCAATGAAGGAACTTCCGTTCGACTTGCAGGACAGGACTCTCGGCGCGGAACCTTCTCAAATCGCCACTCCACGCTGTTCTGCCATGAGACCGGGGCAGAATTCACTCCCCTGGCGCAACTAGCCCACCCACCATCTACTCAATTGTGGATTTATGACTCTCTGCTGAGCGAGTACGCCGCCCTCGGCTTTGAGTACGGCTACACCGTTCAGAGTCCCGAGGTCTTGGTTATGTGGGAAGCACAGTTTGGAGATTTTGCAAACGGTGCTCAGATCATTATCGATCAGTTCATCGTGGCCGCAGAAGATAAATGGGGACAGACGTCTGGACTAGTCATGCTGCTACCGCACGGTTACGAGGGGCAGGGGCCTGAACATTCCTCAAGCAGGATTGAGCGATTCCTAACGCTATGCGCCGAAGACAATATTCAGGTGTGCCAGCCAACAACAGCAGCGCAGTACTTTCATCTTTTGCGTCGGCAAATGAAGCGAACTGTGCGAAAGCCGCTCATCATCACCACACCAAAGTCGGGTCTTCGAGATAAGCGCTGGAGATCACCTGTCGGGGCTCTCACGCATGGAACATTTGAGGAACTGATTGGCGATACCTCGGCCGATCTTGATGCGTCCGCAGTGACACGCATCGTGCTTGCTTCCGGAAAAGTCGGTCAAGAAGCAATCACTAGACGCGATGAACTTGGCGTCCATACTGCAGTAGCTCGAGTTGAGCAGCTCTACCCGTGGCCCTACGAAGCAGTCGAGAACGAGCTCAGTCGTTTTCCGAATATTAGTGAAATCGTTTGGTTGCAAGAGGAGCCGGAAAATATGGGTCCTTGGAATTTCGTGAAGGGTCATCTGTACGAAGCACTCGGCGATCGCTTTGAGATCCGAAGGGTGAGTCGTGCCGATGAGGGAAGCCCAGCAACGGGGAGCCATGCAATTCATGGACAGGAACAAGACATGATTTTGAATGCTGCATTTGCACCGCTCCTCAGCAGAGACAACGGTCGTCGGTTCCACTAACTCCTCAGTTCTCTCCTAGAACTCAACCTGCTCACTCATGACTGCAATGAAAATCCAAGCAAGGCTTCAAGCTCCTGAACAGCCTCCATTGGGTCGATGACTTTGATGGTCGTCATGCCGAGTTGGCGAGCTGGCTTGAGGTTGATTCCCAGATCGTCCAGAAAGATGACTTTCTCTGGGGCAACCTTCATCTGCAGCAATGCAATCTCGTAAAACCGCATTTCCGGTTTTCGGCATCCAGCTACAGAAGACTCAAGAACCAAGTCAAACAGGGGAAGTAGCGGCTCAAAGCTGCCACCGGAGGACCAGTGAGGGCTAGCTGACACAAAGTTGTTTGTTAACAAAGCGGTGCCTACATGAGTCTTGCAGCGACGAACTGCTTCGACCATTGCGGGTCGAATTTCTCCGCTCAAACAACCCAGCACCTGCAAGCCATCAACTTGAAAACCCAAGTCGGCAGCCTCTGCCTCAAACCTGTTCTGAAACTGCTCAATGCTTGAGTGTCCTCGCTCAAGTTGTGCCCACGCATTCGAGTCTGGATGATGCGAGTTGATCCTGCGGAGAGTGCCAAGAGGAAGATCGTTTCTCATTTCATAGGCAGCGAAAGCCTCAAATGGGCTCGAGGTAATTACACCGCCAAAATCAAAAAACACTGCTTCGTACATCTGCGAAAGAGTAGATGCAAGATACCCCCTAGGGGTACAGCTAGTTGGGAACAAGAATTGAGTCTGGAAAATACAAAATGAATTCAGGCGAACAACATTGAAGAATTGCGCGGTTTTGTTCTCAAACTCTGGTTCACTAATGACTCGGGATGGCAAACACGCACCTAGTCGTAGACGGCTCGAACATCGCAACTGAGGGACGCACTACTCCTTCACTCGCGCAACTCGACCAAGCGGTCCGCGACTTCACGAGCGAGCACAACTTCGACAATGTGGTCGTCGTGGTAGACGCAACATTTGCTCATCGAATTGATGCCGCCGAAAAGCAGATCTACGAGGACGGAGTGCTCGCAGGTGAGTTACTCACTCCACCTGCTGGCGCTGTTGGTCGAGGCGACGCATTCGTACTTCAGATAGCCGAGCGCTCTGGTGCAACAATTCTGTCGAACGACTCGTTTCAAGAGTTCCACGCAACCTACGAATGGTTGTTCTCGGAGGGAAGACTCTGGGGTGGCAAGCCAGTTCCTGGAGTGGGATGGGTATTCGTTCCTCGGGTACCGGTTCGCGGTCCAGTGAGTAGGCGGGCAGTCAGAGAGAAAAAGCGAGATGACCCCTCTCCTTCCTCTGTTTCCCCCACTAAGTCGACCGCTTCATCTAGATCCACTT
>JBBDMQ010000098.1:0-1148 GCA_040878245.1 Microthrixaceae bacterium | reverse complement strand
ACAGCACTCACAGCAGCAGCAGCAAGCACAGGAGGAGGAGCAGCAGTTACCCGAGGACCGACGGCCACTACAGCTGGGTTTGCAAAATGTGCAAGGAGGGGGTCAAGCCACCCAACAGTCACCGTGCAATCGGAGTCGACAAACGCAACGAGGTCGGCCTTCACCTGAGCCAAGCCAAGATTCCTAGCCAGACCTGCCCCGCCTGACTCTTCCCTGCGAATCACTCGGATCGGCGGTAGCAATTCCGAAGCAGACTGAACTTCTAGCGGCTTGGCGGAGCCGTCATCAACAACGATGATTTCTGATATCGCGGATCGCTCAGGTGAGTTATCGGCAGCAACCGAAGCTAGGAGCTGCATTACAGCAGCAGCACGGTCTCGCACAGGAATCACCAAGGCAACTGTTAGCTGCCCATCAACCGCTGTTTCAGAATCAATGCCAGCTGTGGGATCTGCCTGAGGGTGAATCACACCGGCGTCTAGCCAGCGACCGATCAAAGAACATTCAGCGGCGCTTGCATAAAATGCGTGCTTCAACTCGATGCGGTCAAAGAGTTCTACACCTGCCGGTGTGAGTGAAAATAATCGGATCGGCGAACCGCCAAGCAAGAACCTGCGCCCACTACCGCAGCGCCTTACAGAGGAGTCGGCAAAGAATGCTGGGACCCTGCGACTCGTCTCGCCTGCGCCAGAACCCCCTGCGCCAGACCCCCCTGGGCTCAAGTCTGCGCCACTCATTTCACATGCTTTTCACGCCAGTCAGCAACAAATTGCTGCAGGTCCACCAAAAGGTCGGCGCAAATCTGCTCCCCTTCTTTAGCTGTTGCACCCCGCGGGTCGCCAAGGACACCATTCGGGGTGACGGCTGCCAGACCTTCAGCCATAACCTTCTCCGAAATATCCCGCCAACGTGCTGTGCTGCCGACCTCATAAGAGCCGGTGCGAACACAGTTCGGGTCAATGTGTAGCAGCATTGAAGTTTCGGTCCGTCCGGCATGAGAATCTCCGCCTGCAACCTGCGGGTTCCAAACAGCAACAGTTCGAGACTCAAGTTTGAGTCGGGCAACCGAGGCATTGGCCGCAGCGATGTTTCCTCCATGACCGTTCACAAAGAGCACCGCCGAGAACGGGCCTACCCCCGATGCAGAT
>JBBDMQ010000097.1:0-1150 GCA_040878245.1 Microthrixaceae bacterium | reverse complement strand
TTTTTCTGAGTTCTCTATTTGTTGTTGGCCCTGTGCCGGAGGCACCCGCCACTGCTAGCTCGCTCAGGCGCTTTGACTGTTGTCGCCACAGCCACCGACCTTTTCGAGAACCAAAAGAAACTTGAAGGGCAGCCACGTGACCGCAAAGAACAGCAAGTTGCGAAACATCAGCCTGAATTGCAGTCGCAGAGTCTGCCGCTGAAAGGTGATTGAGCGGCTGCGAGTCTGCAAGCGAGCAAAGCTTGGGCCTACCCCGAGCGCCAAGTAATACGTGATCGGCCCGGAGCGCACCATGACTCCATCCAGCAGAGTGCAAATCCTCAGTGGCATCGCAGCATCGCTGCAAAGTACGTAGCAAGTCATCACCAGTCATGTCGATTGGCCGAAGAAGCGTTCGCGGACCGTTATCAACGAGTAGCAGAATTGTCTGATCGTCTTCTTCTTTTATTTCAATCATCTCGACGAGCCCGGGAAGTTTAAGTAGAGCCAGCACCTCGGCTTCATGGCGAAGGCGTGCTCGGCCTCTGCCTGAGGCGGTCTTGACTAAAATCCGTTGCCCCTGAATGAGCTTGTGGCTCACCCTTGCGGTCCCGAACTGTTCTTCGGTTGGTGCGCTCACTTTAAGATCCGCCCAGCCGAGGTGATGGTGAGGTCCTCGTATGCTGCTCGTCCGGGCAGGGCACGCATCATCATATGGGGAATGCGAACGGTGATTCGCACCTTGAGCGATTTGCGATCATCGCTCACTAACACCACCACAGGCCCCTGCAATATTGATTGCGGGATTTTGGCTGCGATATGGGCACGGGCTACTCGGTCGGCAGCCTCGTTATCGATAAGAAGATCTCCGTTGTACTGAATCTGACGGGTATCAAGCATCCCGGCAGCATCATCGGCCGCCGCCGAAACGCTGCGCTGAGCGCTGCGTTGAGCAAGAAAAATGGCGGTGAAGTCAATTGCGATTGACCCGAGCACAAAGAACACCAGAATGCTTGCCGGGACCAGCATCAGAGCAGTACCACGGCTAGAGGTTTTGAGTAGGTGGTCTGGCCTAGCTTGTGGCGCACGGAGTTGCGTATTCGGCAAAGTTTCCACTTGAGGTCACCTCCCTATGGGCATCGATGAGTTCACTCTGGGTCACCCCAACAGA
>JBBDMQ010000096.1:0-5912 GCA_040878245.1 Microthrixaceae bacterium | reverse complement strand
CGATTGAGTCAGCTGCGGTGCTTGCTGCAGTCGTAACCGGTGCCGCTGCTTCGGGGGCGCGTTGGGCAAGATCCCGAACCGCAGCTTCGATCTGTTCAACCGCGCGCCGAACCTCTGCTTCGACTGAGCCAACTAGGCGCCGGATTTCTTCCACGCCTTCTTTGACAAATGCACTGATTTCTTGATCCACTCGTTGGCTCATATTGGTTTCCTTCGCTCTTGGCCAGATGGCAAGGGCCTGCTCCTCGCATCACTGAAGTTTCTGAACTGGTAGTCACTCGAAACTGATGTCTCGGCAGAATCTCTTGACTGAGATGTTAGTCGCCTTGATAGCTCCTCTATTCAGGTTACGACCGCTGGGATCTCCAGAGATTCAGAATTTTTGCAGGTCAACGCTACCCGCCACGAGTATTTCGGTGTAAACGAAGGGGCATGAATTCCGCAGAACTTCCCCCTCTGTCCCCGAGTAACCATCCGGCTAGTTCGCAAGAACCGCTGTTTGCTGGATTGGGTCAGAGCCTTACTGCTTCTGATTTCGGGTCGAAATTTACTTGGGGTGTTGCCACAGCTAGCTATCAAATTGAGGGCGCTGCAGATGTCGATGGAAAGGGTTCCTCAATCTGGGACACGTTTACTCACACCCGTGGCTTCGGTGGCCTTCGTGGGCATGTTCGAGACCGCTCAACTGGAGATCAAGCCTGCGAGTTCTACGAGCGATACCCCACCGACCTAGCACTCGCATCGGAGCTGGGCTTTAACGCAAAGCGGTTCTCGATTTCTTGGCCGCGTGTCATACCAGAGGGGACCGGTCAAGTGAACCAAGCTGGGATAGATTTTTATTCTCGAGT
Organism: Microthrixaceae bacterium; assembly: GCA_040878245.1. Taxonomy (GTDB): domain Bacteria; phylum Actinomycetota; class Acidimicrobiia; order Acidimicrobiales; family Microtrichaceae; genus IMCC26207. The sequence continues at coordinate 5,064 of JBBDMQ010000096.1, read as the reverse complement.
GGTAGACACTTGCTTAGAGTTGGGCCTTGAACCTTGGGTCACTTTGTACCATTGGGATTTACCGCAGGCACTTCAAGATAAAGGCGGTTGGGCCAACCGTGATGTGGTTGCTTGGTTCAGTGACTATGTCGCTGTTGTGGCCGACGTGCTCGGGGATCGTGTTCGCAATTGGATGGTCTTTAACGAGCCGCTCAGCTTTGTTCTTGTTGGACACCTACTTGGCGAGCACGCCCCAGGTATTCGAAGTAAGTCCAAGTTTTTAGCTGCAATGCATCATGTCAATTTGTGTCAAGCAGAGGCTGCTCGGGTGCTGCGAGAGCGGGCAACCAATCCAGTGGTGGGCACCTGTCAGTATCTTGCAGACATTGTGCCAACGGGGAACACAGCGGCGCATCAGCGTGCCGTGCGCTCAGCAGATGCCTTCATCAACCGAACCTATATTGAGCCAAATCTTGGGTTGGGCTACCCGACTGAGGACTGCAAGTTTTTGGCTCCGATAGAAAAATTTCAACTCTCGGGTGATGAAGACCGAATCCAAGTTGACTGGGACTTTCTTGGAGTGCAGTACTACACGCGGTTCAAGGCGCTACTCGCTCCAATCCCGGGGCTCTGGACGCTGCCAATTTTTGGCCGTGATTTTCGTAACTATGAAATCACCGCAACTGGGTGGGAGGTCAACCCAAGCGGACTGCATAACGTGATCATGGCCATGCATGCATATGGCAGATTCAACCGACTCGTGGTGACCGAAAATGGAGCTGCCTTTCCCGATCAACTGATTTCTCACCCCGGTAATCCCGACGCGCCGTTCAGCGTTGATGACCCAAGGCGGATCTTGTTCTATCAACACCACCTTGAGCAAGTGCTTCGGGCCCAAAAAGATGGTGCTCCAGTTGACGGTTACTTTGCATGGTCGCTGATGGACAACTTCGAATGGGCAGATGGTTACGGCCCTAGATTCGGCTTGATCTACGTTGATTACCCAACCCAAACTCGAGTAGTCAAAGCCTCAGGTCGCTGGTTTGAACAACTACTGACTCCTGAGGATGCTGGCTAGCCCTACGGCTCCGCTTCTCTTTCCCAGACTCTTGCTCGCTTCCCACAGCTCGTTTCTTGTGGTTTGGGCGAGCGAGTGAGGCGGAGTTACCCAAGATCAGTTTGTGGTGTTGATAGGAGGATCAAGCATGGTTCCCTCTATCGGGACATCTTGACTCTGTATGGCCGAGCGAAGGAACCCAAGACCCGGCACTGAATACGGGTCGGCTTGAGTGAGGTCCACGTGGTACCCAAGATCAGCGAACTGAGCGATGGTGAGTCTGCTGAGCGGATTGGAACCGGGGTTGATATAACCGGTCATGAGTTCATTGGCGAAGATGGACTCTTTCCAGTGTGAGTTGATTGTTCCCGGTCCGCCGGTGTTCTCAAGCGGAACGGTGCTGAGTCCACCAAGTTGTGACCACTCAGCAACTGATCTTCCGCCGTTGAATCTCGGGTTTCCGGTGCCCACCCCTTGAGTGAAGTTACGTGTGCCACCAAAGGTTGTTGTGTTCCACAGGGTTCCAAACCCGAGCACATGCGCCATCTCGTGGCGAACCACGCTTGAGAATGAGCCGTTGCCGAGAAGTGCCGTTACATCTGCCGAGTCGAACTCCATGATTCCGTGAATGGCAAGGTCTGTAGACAAATTGACACAGGTCGGTCCGGCCTGGCCCAGGATTCCGCCAACACCATCGATAGCCACCACCGAGAGGTCAATGACAATGTCGTCTACTGCGCTAATGGGAGCAGTACCTGCAGGAAGGCAATCGGTGGGAACCTCTCCGAAATCCTCAACGCCACGAGTCAGCACTTGCGCCCACTTTGCTGCCGACTGAGTAAAGACAGCCTGGGTAGCCACTGGGAGCGACTCAAGTCCACGAAGCGTGATTGCGAACTGTTCAGTTGGTCCAGGAAGTAGTTCGAATGATCTTGTTGCGAGGACCTCTGCAGTGTTGCCATCCTCAACGCGAAGGCGCGCAGTGACGGTTTGGGCAACTGTTGAATTGTCTAGGCTCACCGAGACGTTCCTTGAGCCACCGAACTCGCAGTTTGCAATCGTTACGTCGTCAATACCATCGCCGTTACCGTCAATACGGCAAGTAAGTGCGTCGCCGTTTGCGTCGCTTGCCGTCCAAGAAAAAGTCACCAGTGCCGGGCTTGTGCCGATTACTGAAGATGCGTTGAAGGTGCTGATCGAAGGCTGTTGCGGGGTAGTGGCAAGAGTTGTTGTAGTGGTTGTTGTCGAACCTGCCATGACGGGGGTGCAAGCTGCAGCAAGGGCGCCCACTGCAAGTACGGCTAAAAGCAGCGATCCGCGAGTGCGCAAGTGCTGGAGAGTTGGTCGGCTTCTGTGCTGATCCTCTGCCAACGAACTGCTCGAAGTTCTTGATCCGATTACTAGTTTCACAAAACTCCCCTGAACGCCCAACACAGCAAGTATCACTCTAGACGCATGAGTTAGCAAGAAACATGGAGGTCTCTAGGCGAGATTGCCTAGTGACGCAGCTTGGCCACTTCTCACTCGGGTTCGGTCAGTGAGGCCCGCAGCACTAGTTTGAAGCCCGGCAGCCAGTCAGCGTTGCCTCCGAAGGCAGGTCATGTGAAAGTTCTTGCTCCTATTTACGGCCTGACAGATGCGGGCGAAGAGGCCCAGCGACTTGAGGCTGCTGGTGTCGATGGCGCATTCACCTTTGAGGGACCCCACGATGTTTTTTTGCCACTTGCTGTAGCGGCTACCGCTTCAAATTTGTCTCTTATGAGCAACGTGGCAATTGCGTTTCCGCGAAATGCAGTGCATATGGCGCACTCGGCTTGGGACTTGCAACAACTCTCTCAGCACCGCTTTACCCTTGGGTTAGGTACACAGATTCGGACTCATATTGAGCGCCGATTCGGCGAAGAGTTTGATCACCCCGTTGAGCGGATGCGAGATTCTGTCGGGGCACTGCGAGCGGTTTTTTCGGCTTGGCAAGATGGGGCACCGCTGAACTACTTGGGCGAGTATCGAAGCCATACTCTGATGACTCCAATCTTTTCGCCGCAGCCAAGCGAGTTTGGCTCTCCCTTAGTTGTGGTCGGAGGCCTTGGTCCAAGAATGTGTGCCATGGCAGCCGAGGTAGCTGATGGTTTGGCGGTCATGCCTGTTACCTCAGAGCAGTTCTTTACTGAGCGCACATTGCCAGCAGTGCAACGTGGTCTTGACCGCCGAGTAACTGTTGATGAGGGGGCAGACAACGCGTTTGAGGTTCTGCCGGAACTCATTGTTGGGGTTGGTCGAAATGCAGCCGAACAAGCAGTCGCCGACGCTGGATGCCGATCACTCCTAGGTTTCTATTCCTCAACTCCGGCCTATCAGCCTGTGTTTGAGATTGAGGGGAAGGGTCACATTCAACCCATAGCTCGCAACCTGACGCGAGAGGGTAAATGGGAGCAACTTGCCGACCTGATTGACGATGAGTTGCTCGGGGCAATTGCAGTTCGGGGCACTCCGCAGCAGGTGGCTCAAGAGATTTCCCGTCGCTATTCGGCACACACAGGCCGGGTTGCCATCTATACCCCCTATGGGTTGGCCGAGGGACTGTTCGAGGAACTCATCTCAGAGATCCACGCAATCTCTTGAACTGCGCCCGACGCAACTGCGGCCCGGTGAACTGCTCAGTCCTACACTGATCGTCTATGGCTGAATTTGTTTCCGAGATTTTTGACCCGGAGCGATGGGACCCAGTTGTTGGTTTCGAGCTTCATGACATCACCTATCACCGTGCTAAAGAGTCGGGCACGGTCCGTATTGCGTTCAATCGGCCAGAAATTAGAAACGCCTTTCGGCCAGCAACGGTTGATGAGTTATACCGAGTGTTGGATCACGCTCGCATGTCTTCTGATGTGGGCTGTGTTTTGCTGACTGGTAACGGGCCGTCTCCCAAGGATTCCGGCTGGGCTTTTTGTTCTGGAGGTGACCAGCGGATTCGTGGCAAAGACGGGTATCGCTACACGGTTGCCGAGGGTGCAGATGGTCAGGTTGGTCAAACTGCAGCAAGCATCGATCCCGCACGCAGTGGCCGCCTGCATATCCTCGAAGTGCAGCGTCTTATTCGGTTTATGCCAAAGGTGGTGATCTGTGTGGTGCCAGGCTGGGCCGCAGGTGGTGGCCACAGCTTGCATGTTGTTTGCGATCTCACAATTGCAAGTAGAGAGCATGCTCGGTTTAAACAAACTGACGCCGATGTAGCCAGCTTTGACGGAGGGTTTGGTTCGGCCTATCTGGCGCGCCAAGTGGGGCAGAAGTTTGCCCGTGAAATCTTCTTTCTCGGCAACGAGTACTCCGCAGAGGAGGCGCACCAGATGGGTATGGTAAATGCCGTTGTTGATCATGCAGATCTTGAGTCGTTTGCCCTTGGGTGGGCCATGAAGGTCAACGAAAAAAGTCCAACAGCGCAACGCATGTTGAAGTACTCCTTCAACATGATTGACGATGGCCTGATCGGGCAGCAGATCTTTGCAGGCGAGAGCACTCGTTTGGCCTATATGACTGATGAGGCTGCGGAGGGCCGGGATTCGTTTTTAGAAAAGCGTGACCCAGACTGGTCGCCGTTCCCTTGGCATTTCTAACGGTTTGCGCTGAGCTCCGCTAGCTGAGTTCCACTAGCTGGGCTGCCCAAAGCTGGGCTGCCCAAAGCTGGGCTGCTCGGGTTGAGAGCTAGACCGAAATGCTTTCAGCGCGTCGGGCTTTGCGAAGACGGCTCATCACAGGGAACCCCCACAAAAAGGTAGACAGCGCCCAACGGCCCGGCTGATCCAAGTTGCCGCGCTTTGCCGAAATATACGAAGAGGCTGCTTCAGCCGAGTGGATTGCTGCAGTTCCAACTACGAGTGACTTGATCTTTTGCCGTGGCAGTTTGTCTCCGAGAACTGAGTGCCACTTTTCCCAAGCAGGGTCGCTCACGGTGAGGGCCACCGAGGTGCCAACACCTACTACTACAAACACACGCCAAGCCAAACTAGGTCTACGAGCTGTACTCATTGATA
>JBBDMQ010000095.1:0-5986 GCA_040878245.1 Microthrixaceae bacterium | reverse complement strand
TCGGCAGGCTGTTGCTCGCTGGCTATCCGGACCGTGTAGCCCGAAGGCGCAGCACCATGCGGCAGGACGAACGCGGCAAGGAACAAGTGGTGTTTCATCTGCGTTCAGGTGGCGAGGTTGCACTGCCAGCAACTAGCCACGAGTTTGCTCAAACTATGTGGCTGGTTGTTGCTGATCTAGATGGCGGCGCAACAACGCGAGTAGGTCGTCTGTATCTAGGCGCAGCGCTCAGTGAAGCAGCAGTCCACAAGCAACTCGGCACTCAGATTCAGACAGAGGAACTCGTGAGTTGGAGTTCGCAAGAAGGGCGCGTCATCGCAACCAAGCAGTTCCGCCTTGGAGTTATCACCTATGGCGCGCAAGCTCTTCGTCATCCCCCTTTGCAGGCTGTGCAGGCCGCTATTCAGCAGGGCTTGGCGGAGGAGGGCCTGCAGTTGCTCGCCAGATTGCATGAGGCCGACTCGCTGCGCGCTCGGGTGGCTCTACTTCGCCTCAGCACCGAACATCCACAGGACTGGCCAGACTTCAGTGATGCGCACTTGCAAGAAACAATGGATGACTGGCTCGGCCCGTTTTTAGATTCTGTGCGCACCGTGGCCGATCTTGGCCGAATAGATGTGCGCTCAGCACTTCAAGCACAGCTCGGTTGGGAACAAACCCAGCAACTCGGTCAGCTCGCCCCCACTCATTGGGAGTTGCCTTCAGGTAAACGCGTGAGCTTGCAGTACGGTCGAGTCGATGGCGAACCGGCCACGGTATTGGCCTCTGTACGTCTACGAGAACTTATTGGGTGCGATGAGCACCCCAAGGTTGGAGCGCAAAGGATTGCAGTCACGGTTGAACTGCTCTCGCCTGCAGGACGGCCGGTTCAGCGCACCACCGACCTTCCCGGTTTTTGGCGCGGCAGCTACAAGGAAGTGCGAACCGAGTTGCGAGGTCGTTACCCAAAGCACCCATGGCCCGAACAGCCATGGCAGCCGCTACCGCCCAGACCTAAGCGCTAGCCTTTGGCACTGCCAAAACACTGCCAAAACACTGCCAAAAAACTGCCCGCCAGATGAACCGCCCGCAAGTAACCGGCGACTTCGATTCAGGTTTGTTTCAGCCACTTTCGGCCCGCAATCAAACGGCGCTCAAGTTGTTCCAGCGTGGCTTCAGAGATCTTTCGGATACCTGACAGACGATTCAGTTCGGCATTCACCTGTGGGTGGCTCCAGCCAGTAGAACGAACCAAGTCTCTTGCCAAATCTGCGTTGTAATCACGCATCGCAATTTTGCGTTGCCGAAGAGTCATACTGTCGAGCGCCTCCGCTCCTCCACCAAAAGGATCCCCGGCTAATTGACCGCCAGCTGAGCCACTCAAGCCTTTTGGCATTGAACCGTTGGGGAGTGGAGGCGGGAGTAGTACTAGGTCAACTCCGCCATCATGGCGAGAGTCAACTAAGCGGCCGTCGGGGTCATCGCCAAAGACTCCTTCATCTCCGGTCAAGCTGTCTACGCCGGGTGCTTGGCCGGGTGCACTTTCACCAGCGGAACCAATCGCTACCGAACCAATCACAGCAAACAGGCTCATCTGTTCAGCCTCAAGGCCATCGGGCTCATCCAAGACCGCCTCTGCCCTACCTAAGTCACCGCTCTCATCATCCTCGGCACGCTTGCGAAGACTGTGACGCCGTTGCTCCGCAAGGTTGGCAGCAAAGTGTCTCAGCCGAACATCGTCAGGCAAAAAGAAGTACGCCTTCTGACGAGGGATTCCCTGAGTCCAGCGAACAATTCGGCCCACGGCCTGACGAAAGAACAATTCAGTGGTGGTCATGGTCGCAAAGACAGCAATGCGCAACCTTGGAATATCAACTCCCTCGGAAACCATCCTGACCGCAACTATCCATGGCTGATCGCTGCTCACAAACGCAGCAATCTTTCCGGATGCATCAGGGTCGTCCGACACGGCAACTACAGCAGTAATTCCATGGCGGCGCAGCATAAGTTCAGCAATTTGCTGAGCGTGCGCCTGATCAGTTGCAATGATGAGACCCGCCGCTTCTGGATGCCCCTTGCGAAGTTCCTGAAGGCGCTCCTGTGCTTGGTCAAGCACTGTTGGCAGCCACTCACCTTGCAAAGAGAGCGCTGTTCGCAAGCGCTGATTTGCAAGTTCCCGGGGGAGTTCGTCATCAAAAGTTGCAGCCACCACATCGCCTGCAGGTGACACCCACTCCATAAACCCATTGATCCGCGGAAAGTACACCGGACGCACCACACCGCCTGCGGCAAGAGCCTCTCCGTAGCCATACTCATAATCGGCCCGAGCCTGATCAAGGTGGTAGTCAACAAAAGGTATTGCAGAGGTATCCGACCGAAACGGGGTTCCCGACAAACTCAAGCGTTGCGCTGCGTGGGCAAAAGCTGTGTGCACTGACTCGCCCCAGGACCGATCATCAGCGGCGTGATGAATCTCATCGAAAATAACAAAAGCGCCAGTCGCTAACGGCGAGAGCATTGCCGCAGAAGTTGAGACCTGCTGATAGGTCGTTACAACTCCGTGCATATCTGCAGGTAACGAGCCATCTCTCGCAGACCAGTCGGGTTCTAGGTGAAGCCCAAAGCGCACCGCAGCATCTGCCCACTGATACTTGAGGTGCTGAGTCGGTGCCACAACGATCACTCGACGGCCAGGATGCTCAGCCAGATTTTGCACCGCTGCAGTTAAAGCAAAACTGGTTTTGCCAGCGCCCGGGGTGGCAACGGCCAAAAAGTCGATGCTCTCTTTGTTCGCCAAAGTGTCCAATGCCTCTGACTGCCAAGGTCGAAGTCGAATCCTGGTCGGACGAAGAGATGAGCGATCACTCACTGCTGGGTTCTCTGAACTGTCTGGGTCTGCACTGTTCGGATTTGAACTGTCTGGGTCAGTTGACTGCCTATCACGATGATGTTGACCCTGAATCAGTTGAAGGATGTAATGCTTGTGCCTCGCAGAGAAGCAGATGTAGCTAGTTTAGAGACTGCGGTGGTCACACTCTGACAGCCCAATCACAGAGGGGCATTTGATGACAGGAACGCAGTACAAAGCACCCCAGCACTTAGAACTTTTTAGTGGCGAGACATTCTGGTCTCAGGGTTCAGCCACCCGCGAAGAGACCTTTCAGGAACTTCGAGAGACAGCACCGATCTGTTTTATGGAGGAGCCGATCATTCCGGACTTTCCCCAGGGTCCCGGTTTTTGGTCGCTCACTAGACATGCCGACGTCATGGAGGTGTCTCGTCACCCCGAGATTTTTTGTTCAGGCCTAGGAACAAATATTCCTGATCTACCCATAGAGATTGCGGAGTTCATGGGCTCAATGATCAATATGGACTCGCCTCGTCACACACGCCTTCGGATGATTGTTAATAGGGCCTTCACTCCTAAGCGCGTTGCCCTGATTGACCGTGATGTGCGTGTCAAGGCCCGACAGATCGTTGCCTCCATCTCTGAGCTAGGCGAATGCGATGCGGTTGAGCAACTCGCAGCGCAGCTTCCTTTGCAAGTCATCTGCGAGATGATGGGAATTCCGAATGAGCATTGGCACCGAGTATTTGAACTCACCAACGTGATTCTTGGGGCAGGCGACCCAGAGTTCACACCTACGATGGAAGCCCTCATGTCGGCAGTCATGGAGCTCGCCATGCTTGCGCAGAGCGTGGGCGAAGACCGCCTAGCGAACCCCACTGATGATCTGGTTTCGGCCATGATGCACGCTCAGGTTGACGGCGAACATTTACTGCCAATGGAAATGGCCAGCTTTTTCATTTTGCTGTCGGCCGCAGGAAATGAAACCACTCGCAACGCAATCAGCCACGGTTTGTATCAGCTCACCGAGCATGAGGATCAAAGGCAGATTTGGCAGACCGGCGGCAATGAAGTGACTCCAACGGCGATTGAGGAAATCGTTCGCTGGTCAACGCCGGTGGTGCACTTTCGGCGCACTGCAACATGCGACACTCAGATTGCTGGCGTCAAAATTTTACAGGGAGAGAAGGTTGCGCTGTGGTACGAATCGGCCAACCGAGATGCGCTTGCGTTTGAGAATCCGCAAAAATTTGATCTGCTCCGCAGCCCGAACGAACACGTTGGGTTTGGTGCGGGGGGCCCACACTTTTGTTTGGGAGCAAATCTGGCTCGCAGAGAAATCGGGGTCATATTTGAAGAACTCTTTCGATGGCTGCCCGATATACGCATCACTAGCGAGCCCGAGTACTTGCAATCAGCATTTATTCACGGGATCAAAAGAATGCGCTGCGAGTTCACCCCTGCTCAAGTAGGTCAGCTCGAAGAAGAGCAATAACAGGCTGATTCACTGACTGGCCGGCTGATTCACTGAGCCGGCTGGCCACATGGTTGGTGATGCCTATCCAACTATTGACTAGCAGCCGAGGTTCAGTCGTCTACAAGCACTCTTCGAACCGACAGACCCATGCGACGGCGTTTCATATTCACCTCGAGAACCTTCACCATCACCTGCTCACCTGGGGTGACTAGTTCATCAGGGCGATACCCAAACAGTTCGGTGAGTTCGCTGAGATGAATCAGGCCTTCGGCTCCGCCCTCATCGAGACGGGCAAACGCGCCGTACTCCACAACTCGAACCACCGTTGCTTCATGGATTGAGCCAACCTCAATGAGTCCAAGTGGATCTGGATGAACCTGACGTAACGACAGACTGATACGTCTCTTGGACTTACTCACCTCAAGCACAACTACTTCGACTTCCTCACCCAGTTTCACAAAGTCTTCAGTTCGCTCGAGGCGACCCCAAGTCAGTTCGCTTCGATGGATCAGTCCGCGCAATCCGCCGAGATCGACCACTGCGCCGTATTCCTCAACATTCACAACACGACCAGACACCTTGACACCCGGAGTTAAGGCCTTGATGGCTTCTCGTTCAGCGGCTCTGCGCGCTCGTCGCTCCTGATCCCGAATCGACAGCACAACACGGTCGGCATCTCGATCAATTTCAACGACCACCATCGCAACTTCAGTGCCAACCAGGGACTCGGCGGTCACTCCTGGAGTCTCGGAGAACAACGAGGTCGGCACAAATCCCCGCAAACCAACATCGGCGATAAGTCCTCCTTTGACCTTCTTTGTCACCGTTGCAATAACTGGTGAGCCCGTCTTCTTAGCTGCCTCAAGGCGCTCCCAAGCAGCAACTTTAAGTGCCCAAACATGAGACAAAACGGGCCGACCCTTTGGATCCTCGCGAGCTAAGACTGCTGCTGCTACGGCTTGGCCAGTAATGGCTGTCCCAGAAAACTCGGCACTAGGAATGACGCCGGTGCGGCCGTCTGCCAATCGGACCTCCACCTCTTTAGAGTTGAAGTTGAGGACTGTTACCTCAGTAATACGGGCTGCTGGTGCTGGGGTGCTCGGCTGCGAGGAACCCTCAGTTTCTGGCGAACCCCCAGAAGCAGGAACTGTTTGCATTGGTAATGAACCCGCAGGCGCACTCTGGCCGATCACAGGCCGCTGCGGAAGTTCAGGCGCTAAAGCGGTCGAAGTCTCGGGTTCACTCTCCGCGGCAGCATCGAGTTCAGTTGCCAGTTCAGGATTGGTAGACATCGCTTCCTCAAAGTGGTCAATGATGAGGCTGAAATACTTCAGCTCTAGTGACCTCGCTAGCCTATCGCCCGGCTGGAAAATAGCTCCGAGAACTGCCCACCTGCTCCCTTACTCAACCTGGCTTCACCACCCCGAACTGTCCGAGAACAGCCTGCGCTACTACCGTGAGAATCCCCGCTACAAAGGAGCGCACTCATGGAGCCGTACGGCGCAGACGATGCAGTACAAGTTGGGTCTTTGTTATTCACATTGGTCGACCCCACTCCCGGCAACGAGGTTGCGTACAACCGGTGGTACGAGCGAGATCACCTGTACTCGGGTTGCATGGTGGGACCGTGGCTCTTTGCGAATGCACGCTGGGTTGCCACTCGTGACCTCAAAGACCTTCGT
>JBBDMQ010000094.1:0-5992 GCA_040878245.1 Microthrixaceae bacterium | reverse complement strand
CAGATTTGGTTTGTGCCCTTCGGTAAAACAGTGAGTGGTTGAGCGTTCTAGCTACCTGAGTTGTTGCCCCGCCCGCCCCGTGGAGCAAGTAACTCAATAGTGTTGGAGGTCTTTTCATGAATCCCTCTATACAAGGTGTCTGCAATAGCAGTCAGATATATCACCACCGCAATGGCCGCCGCATAGAACAACTGCCCGCCAATACATGCAATGAGTAGGAACACACCAGGCACGAGCGCCCGAATAGCTGACTCCCGAGGAGTCGGCAGCTCTCCATCAGACCATTGCACTACCTTGACCCGGCATAGGAATTTGCCCAAGGTTTGCCCGTACAACGCAACTAAAACTGCCTCGTACACAATGAACATGACTGGAAACAGCAGCCTTGCCCACAGGTCAACGGGCAATTGGCCGTTGGGTCCGCGTTCAACGCCGAGCACAAAAACCAGCAGGTTCCAGAGTTCGTAAATGACAAATAGATCAAGGAGACGAGCAGCGGCCCGTAGGCCCCATGGAGCGGGAGAACCTGCCCCTTTATCGGGCAGGTCATCTCGTTGACGGGGCGTGTTAGGTGGATACGGAAGGTTGCTCACCCCACCACTATTTCGCTGCAGCGAAGCCTTTGTCCAAGTCAGCCAAGATATCTTCTATGGACTCAAGGCCCACTGACAGCCGAATCATGCCCGGTTCGACACCTGAATAGAGTTGTTCCTCTTCGGTAAGTTGGCTGTGGGTAGTTGAAGCTGGGTGAATCACAAGCGAACGAACATCGCCAATGTTGGCAAGGTGGCTATGTAGTTCCAGCGCCTCAACAAACTTGATTCCTGCTTCACGGCCACCCGAAATAACAAAGGCCGGGACAGAGCCTGGTCCCTTCGGCAAATAGGTCTTGGCACGCTCATGCCAAGGGCTAGAGGCAAGGCCCGCATAGGCAACGGACTCAACTTGTGAGTGCGCTTCTAAGTACTCTGCCACTTTCTGTGCATTTTCGATGTGGCGATCCATGCGCAGCGACAAGGTCTCTACACCTTGGATGGTAAGGAACGCATTAAATGGGGATACTGCTGCTCCGATATCTCGTAGCAACTGAACTCGAGCCTTGATGATGTAGGAGCCGGCTCCGAGTGCAGGCCAGTAGGCCAGCCCGTGATAGCTCGGGTCTGGCTCTGTGAACTGGGGGAACTTGTCATTTGCAGAGAAGTCAAAGCTTCCGCCGTCAACGATTGCTCCAACGATTGCAGTGCCGTGGCCACCAATAAATTTGGTTGCAGAGTGCACAACGATATCTGCGCCATGAGCTAGCGGATTCAGGAGATAAGGCGTGGCAATCGTGTTATCAATGATGAGTGGCACTCCGTTGGCATGGGCCACAGCAGCAACACCAGAAATGTCAAGGACGTCGTTGCGGGGGTTTCCGATACTCTCGCCGTAAAACGCCTTGGTGTTTGGCTGCACCTTTGCGGCCCACTCATCAAGATTGTCAGGGTCTTCTACGAAGCTCACCTGAATGCCAATCTTGGGAAGCGTGTAGTGGAACAAGTTGTAGGTTCCGCCGTAGAGCGATGCCGAGGCCACGATGTGGCTTCCAGCCTCAGCTAAGTTCAAAATAGCTAGTGTCTCTGCGGCCATACCCGAACTCACGACTAGGGCACCGGGTAGTCCCACTGCAGTTGAAGTAGCACCTTCAAGACTTGCAATGCGAGCTTCAAGAACACCCTGAGTTGGGTTCATGATGCGGGTATAAATATTGCCAATCTCGCCTAAGGCAAAGAGGTTTGCAGCGTGCTCGCTATCTCTAAACTGATAGGCCGTAGTTTGATAGATCGGAGTTGCGCGTGACCCTGTCACCGGATCTGCCTCGGCTCCGGCATGAATTTGACGGGTATCAAAACCCCATTGCTCGGTCATCTGTGCTCCTCGTAGATCGGCTCTAACGAGTAGTGACCCTAGGGCAGGCCGGTGAGGAGTTCAATAACCGACTATTTAAGTCAGGTATTAGAGGAACTTAGAACTCATGTACTCCGGTCGTATTCACCGCAAGCACTCTGGTACGACCCGAGGCCGAAAGCTGCGTTGCTAATGAATCGGCCGAAGCTCCAAGAGGTAGCAAAGCTGCCACCGTTGGCCCTGACCCAGACAGCCATGCAGCTACAACTTGCTTCTGGGCAAGGAGTTCGCTCAACACCTCGGCTGAATCCGGTCGATCAGCAAGTCTCTGGCTTTGATGAACCTGATCCTCACAAGCAACCCGAAGGGCCGTCAGGTCGCCTGTTGCAATTGCTGCAACCCAAAGCGCTGATCGAGCAATAGAAAACGCTGCGGCCTCACGAGAGACCGTCGGAGAGAGCACACTGCGCGACAGGTCAGTGGAGGTTGACTTTTGTGGCCACCACACCAACAGGCCAAGTCCTTCTGGCATAGGCAGAGCAATGGCCCGCTCACCCGCCGCAACTGCAAAGCCGCCCCAGGTTGAGGCAGCAGCGTTATCAGGATGTCCCTCAAGAGCAGCAGCGGTGACAAAAGCCTGCTGCTGTGCAGTTGCTGTATCTAGCCCTGAGTTGCGCAATGCAAGAAATGCTCCAGCTACGCGTGCAGCGCCAGAAAACCCCAAGCCGCGACCTGGGGGAATCGGGCTTCTCCACCAAAGTGACTGCGTGGGTTCACCACCTGCTGCGAAATAGGCAAGAGAGGCCGGATGAGTCCGCTCCGCAACTAACCAGCCGTCTTCGGGGCAATCATCAGACTCTTGCAGCTGAAACGGCAATTCAACAGCGAGCGCTAACGAATCAAATCCAGGCCCGAGATTGGCCGAGGATGCAGGCGCCGTGACATGCACCCTCTCAGTCGCCGCCAGAGATGTCTTCGACCTTGACCTTGCCAGCAGAGATCCAAGGCATCATGCCGCGCAGATCAGAACCGACGGTCTCAATTTGATGAGCCTTTCCAGCTTCACGCAGAGCTGTAAAGTTCGCACCTCCAGAGGCAACCTCACCCACAAACTCGGTGGCAAACTCGCCAGACTGGATTTCGCTCAGAATCTTTTTCATCTCTGCTTTGACTGCAGCGTTGATGACGCGAGGTCCTCTGGTGAGGTCTCCGTATTCGGCAGTAGTAGAGATTGAGTAGCGCATTCCTGCAATACCTTGCTCATACATCAGGTCAACAATCAGCTTGAGCTCATGCAGGCACTCAAAGTAGGCAGACTCTGGCTGATAGCCGGCCTCTACAAGGGTCTCAAACCCAGCCTGAACAAGTGCAGTCAAACCGCCACACAAGACAACTTGCTCGCCAAACAAGTCGGTCTCTGTCTCTTCTTCGAAGGTTGTGTCGAGAACGCCGGCTCGAGATCCGCCGATTGCGTCGGCATAGGACAACGCAAGTGCTTTGGCTGTTCCTGTTGCATCCTGCGATACAGCAATCAAGCAAGGAACTCCGCCACCCTCGGTATAGGTACGACGCACTAAGTGGCCCGGGCCCTTTGGCGCAACCATGGCCACGTCAACGCCCTCGGGCGCTTTGACATACCCGAAACGAACATTAAATCCGTGTGCAAAGAACAACGCATCGCCGTCTTGAAGGTTTGGAGCAACCTCTGCGTTATAGACAGGACCGATGTCAGTGTCGGGCAGCAAAATCATGATCAGGTCTGCTTCTGCTGTAGCAGTAGCAATGTCGACAACCCGAAGGCCAGCTTCTTCGGCCTTGGCACGAGAGGAGCTTCCCTCTCGCAGTCCAACGCGCACGTCGACGCCCGACTCTTTCAGGTTCAGAGCATGAGCATGGCCTTGTGAGCCGTAGCCGAGCACTGCCACTTTGCGGGTAGCAATGAGTGATGGATCAGCGTCTTTTTCGTAATATACGTTTGCCATGAGCTGCTTCAGCCCTTCCTGATTTGTAGAGACAAGTAGAGAGAGGTTTCGAGGGCAGTCGTTCTTGTGTTCCCTGCACTACCAACAAATCCTGCACTTCACATGCACAGAGTAGAAGGGAAACTAGCTGCGTTCTAATTTGGGCAGAGCAACTCGCCCTGTTCGCTGCAGGTCAATAATGCCGAAGGGTCGCAAAAGGTCCTCAAGGTCATCAAGCCGGTCGGGGTGGTCATCAAGGGAAAGCGCTAACTCATCGAGACAGACATCAATAATCCGGCCTTCAAATACGCCAATAAGTTCGATTATCTGCCCACGCACCTCGGCCGGTGCCTTCACGGTAACCAACATGAGTTCGCGCTCAACAGAATCACGCGGATCAAGTTCAGAAATCTTAATGACATGGATGAGCTTGTTTAACTGTTTCACCACTTGCTCAAGTGGCGCCTGCTCAACATCAACAACCACCGTGATGCGACTAAATCGCTCATCATCGGTGGGAGCGACTGCCAGCGAGTAGATGTTGTAGCCCCGTCGAGCGAACAACGCTGACACCCGCGCCAAGACTCCAGCTCGGTTCTCAACAAGCACCGACAATACGTGGTACTTCGGCGGGGTACTGCCCGTCTGCCTGCTAGCAGTGGATTGCAAACTCATCGACTCAGCCCGTTCTGCAATGGGCCAACATCAATTTGATCATTGGTCTTTCCTGGCGAGATCATCGGGAAGACTTTTTCTGAAGCATCGGTGCGGAACTCCAGCACCACTGGCCGATCGTTGATCTCATTTGCCTTGTCGATAGCTGGTCCGACTTCCTCTGGAGACTCAACTCGAAGTGCAACGCACCCCATGGCCTCGGCCCACTTCACGTAGTCAGGAAGATCCGGAGACAAGTAGACCTCTGAGTATCGCTCTTCATAGAACATCTCTTGCCATTGACGCACCATCCCAAGATATGCGTTGTTTAGCAAGGCAACCTTGACTGGAATTCGTTCAGTGGCAGCTGTGACGAGTTCTTGAGCAGTCATCTGGAAACATCCGTCACCATCCACTGCCCACACTGTTCGATCCGGTCTGCCGACTTTTGCACCAATCGCTGCAGGAATAGAGAACCCCATAGTGCCTAGGCCACCGGAGTTGACCCATGTGTACGGGTGATTGAATCGCCAGTACTGACTCGTCCACATCTGATGCTGCCCAACACCCGAGGCAACGATCGTGTCCTCGGGAGAGCGATCTCGAAGTTGCTCCAGCACATACTGCGGCTTCAGCAAACCGTTGTCTTGGGACTGCTCGTACACCAGCGGGAACTTTTCCTGCCACCCAGATATTTGCTGCCGCCAAGGCGTGATATCCATGCGAGTTTCTGGACCACCGAGGGCTTTCAGCGCCTTGATGATCTCTTCAATGACAAGTCGGCAGTCTCCAACTATCGGCACATCGGGGCGGCGAACTTTGCCAAGCTCCGCGGGGTCAATGTCAACATGGATGATCTTTGCTGTAGGCGCAAAGCCGTCGAGTTTGCCCGTCACTCGATCATCAAATCGGCTACCTAAAGCAATCAACAGATCAGCTTTTTGCATAGCTGTCACAGCTGTGTAGTTACCATGCATTCCTGGCATACCAAGGCATAGTTCATGGTCATCAGGGAACGCCCCACGAGCCATCAAAGTGGTCACTACAGGGATTCCCGTGAGTTCGGCAAGCTCCCTCAGTTCCTCCGCGGCACGTGCTTTAAGGATGCCGCCGCCAGCATAAAGAATGGGCTGCCGGGCACTAGCGATCAGGGCGGCTGCTTCTTTAATCTTCTTTGGATGGCCCTTACTAGTTGGCTTATAGCCGGGCATACTCGAAGACACCTCGGCATCAGTCGGCCAATTCCAGTTCATGGCCGATGCCGGATTTGCGGGGTCAACGATGTCTTTAGGAATGTCAACGAGTACCGGGCCTGGGCGACCTGTGGTTGCAATATGAAACGCCTGACGAATGGCCATCGGGATGTCTTCGGCTCGGGTCACGAGTTCATTGTGCTTGGTCACTCCTCGAGTGATCCCTACCGTGTCGCATTCCTGGAATGCGTCAGTACCAATGGAAGGCAAGGGAACTTGGCCAGTAATGACCACCAT
>JBBDMQ010000093.1:0-6090 GCA_040878245.1 Microthrixaceae bacterium | reverse complement strand
CTAGTGTTGCGGCAGAAAGTCGAGCTGTTTGACCAGTCAGCACAAATTGTTCAACATAAGCAGCGCAATCTTCATGACTCTGAAAGCGCCAACCGCCGGCAACCTTCACTAGCCGGAACCCGCGATTTTCTTGCTCGTAGGTCAGCGCCGTCTGGAGCAAAATCCCTTCAACGGCTGCGGGAGAGAGTTCTACTAGTTGTGCCAGCACCGCTGGATCGGCTGGATGATCAGCAACCATGATGATTGCCTCAAGTGCCCTACGCGATTCATCTTGCATAAAATCCTCAAAGCCCTCGTTAACCCTCGTAGGCATCGACCAATTCGAGTGCCTCCGACTCAGACAATGCGCCACCCTGCCAGCAGATCACGATGTCTCCGAACGCCTCGGGTTGCGATAATTCGACGAGACCCTGCTTAAACAGTTCGAGTACAGCCAAGAAGTGCACGACGACCTCAAGCCGTTCGCCGAAGGATGCCGTGAGCTCTCGAAAAGAGACTCTCCCACGAGCAGGTAGCTCAAGACAAAGATCAGCTACTGCATCAACCACGCTGGCTCGGATAGGTGCCACGTGGAAAAGATCTATCCGTACCTGCGGCTTAGGCTGCATCGCCCGAACAAATGCATCCCGAACTCTGGTTGCAGTAACCCCCTCAAGCAGGTCAGGAGCAAGGTCGAAGTAACGCTCATCTGGACCAACTCGACGAGCAAGACATCTTGCTGCCGCACTGTGGCGTGCCTCGAGAATGACCGCAGCATCTTTGAAAGTCTTACAAGCGAGCAAACGTGACAAGAGCATGTCTCGCTCCTCCCACAGAGACAGATCATCGTCAAGGTCAACATCTTCGTCGCCAGGCAGTAAACGCTTTGTCTTCAGTTCGATAAGTGTCGCAGCAATCAACAAAAACTCGGTAGCCACTTCTAAGTCAACATGCTCCATGCGAGCTAGTTCAGCTATGTATGCATCCACGATCACCAAAAGGTCAATCTCATAGAGATCAACCTGTTCACGAAGGATCAGATGCAAAAGAAGATCAAAGGGGCCTTCGAACACTGGAGTCTGCACTGCATAAGCCACGTTCTCATCTTAGTCGCGATTGTGATTCCATATCACACTGATGTCATTTGGTTGCTTTTCCCGCTGCTACCGAGCAATCGGTAGTCTCAGCAGCTATGTCCCGAGTCTTATCTGGAATTCAACCCACTGGCGATCTCCATCTTGGCAACTTGCTTGGTGCGGTCATGAATTGGGTACAAGACCAAAGCCGAGCCGACAGTTTGTACTGCATCGTTGATATGCACGCTTTGACTGTTCCCAAAAAACCCGGCGAGATCGGCGAAAAGACCCTGGAGCTTGCGCATGGACTGCTTGCCTGTGGGCTTGATCCAGACCAATGCACCCTTTTTGTTCAAAGCCACGTGCCGGAACATACCGAGTTGGGTTGGATAATTCAGTGTGTCACCACCATGGGTGAGTTGCGGCGCATGACGCAGTTTAAAGATAAGTCTGAACAGCAGGAATTCATCTCGGCTGGGCTCTTTACGTACCCGGCGCTTCAGGCAGCCGACATTTTGTTATACGACACCAACAAAGTGCCAGTTGGCGAAGACCAGCGGCAACATATTGAGCTCACACGAGATGTTGCAGAGCGATTTAACAAACGGTTCGGCGAGACCTTCGTCATCCCTCAGGCCTCAATCCCAAGAATTGGTGCTCGGGTGATGGACTTGCAGAACCCAGCTAACAAAATGTCTAAATCTGCGGAAGCTGCTGCTGGCACCGTTTACCTCAGTGACGACCTTGGTTCGGTGGCGAAAAAATTCTCTCGAGCAGTGACGGACTCAGAAAGCGAAGTTCGTTTTGATGTTACGGAGAAACCAGGGGTATCAAACCTGCTGTCTATCCTGAGCGCTCTGACAGGACGCAGCCCCGAAGAAACTGCTGCTGATTACACCCAATACGGTCCGCTCAAATCAGACACCGCAGATGCAGTGATTGACCTATTGCGACCGATTCAGGCTCGCCTTGTTGACTTACAGTCAGACCCCAGGGAAACAATGTCTCGATTATCGGGTGGAGCGGAAAAAGCCCGATCGCTAGCAAGCGCAGTAGTAGATCGAGCGAAGAACAACATCGGCCTCCTACCACTGAGTTAATTGCGGCTAAGCCGCCCATCATCTGCTTGCTGCAAAAGCAGCGCACAATCAATCGGGAGCGTCCATTGCTCTTGTGGCAGGTGGTGTTGCACCGCCCAAGCCACAACTCTTTCATCGGATGAGGCCAAGGACAAGAGGTCTGCCCCAAGTTGCGGATACTGCAGGTATAACCCGACCCGACGCGTCATACCGCCACGCTCGGCCCAATGCGCCCCCATGTCAGAACCACCTAAAGCCTCCGAGATAGTTGCCACAACACGTCCGTAGGTGCCAAGCCCGCTTACTGACTTTCCAACATCGTGGAGCAGGGCTGCAGCGAGTATCCATGTGGCCGCAGGATCCTCTTCGCTCAGCCCAACTTGAGATAGGTGCCCCGACACCGCCTGAGCAACGCCAATGCAATGCGCTTGGTCAACCGATGGCATGCGCATAAAAAGCCGCTGCTCTGATTCGGTCAAAAACTCATAGGCCCAAGCAACCTGCTCCTGACTTGCTGAAACGGAGAACACCGACCGAAAGAACCGCTGCATCCGATGAAGGGGGTCAAGGCTCATGACAGGAGACCTGCGGGACGCGCAGCCGCACGCGGGTGAGCCTCTCTATAGGCCTGCCACAGTCGCTCTGTTGCTACCTTCGTGTATATCTGGGTCGTGCTGACCGAGGCATGGCCAAGCAACTCTTGAACCGTTCGAATATCTGCGCCGTTGTCAAGCAGATGAGTTGCACATGAGTGTCGAAGCACGTGCGGACTAATCTGCGCAGCAGGCAGCCCGGCTTCAACTGCACGTTTTTGGAGCACCAACCAAACGCCTTGACGAGTCAGGCGAGAACCCTTTGAACCCAAAAAAATAGCGTCTGCATCGTCTCGATTTCGCCAGTTGAGGGGCACAAGCTGTTGCCTCCCCTCTTCGATCCAAGCCGCCAAGGTTCGCAGAGCATGCTGCCCAAGAGGAACTATTCGCTCCTTGGATCGCTTGCCCATGACTCGCAAAAGCGCTCCCTCAAGGTCGATATCTCCAAAACTGAGGCCGCAGATTTCAGAGACTCGAGTTCCCGTTCCGTAGAGCACCTCAAGCAGTGCCGAATCACGCAACGCAAAGGGATCACAGGGAGAGCCTGCGAGCACATTCTCCACCGACTCAAGCAGCGTCATGACTTGTTCTTGTGACAATGCTTTGGGTAACGACTCTGGTAAGCGTGGCGACTCGACGGTGAGCGTTGGGTCGCTTTGGTAAATGCCCTCAGCTGCAAGCCACCGATGGCAGGTTTTCACTGAGGTCAGCATTCTTGTCACGGAGGAGGCTGCTAATCCCGCTTCACGCAAAGTTGCCCCATAGGCAACCACCTCTGCTGAACGAGCTGCAGACAGAACGCAGCCTTGCTCCGCTAGAAACGCTGTGTAGCGATGCAAATCTCTTCGGTAAGCGCTGATGGTGAGTGGAGCCCGCCCCTTCTCAACGCGAAGATGGATGAGATAGTCCTCGACTTCGAGCGGAAGCTCGACAGGATATTCGACAGGGCTAGTTTGATTGGGTGTCAAGGGCTCTGCAGGATGCGCTGGCTGAGGAGCAGTGCTCTCAGCGACCGGCAACACCTACTCAACTCCCGCTCAACAGTGCAAGGGCTAGGGTCAATCCAATGACGGTCTTGGCATCGGTGATCACGCCATCTGCAATCATTGACGGAGTATCCGCTAGTGGTACGCAGATGATCTCCATAAAGCTTTCTTCGATGCCTTGACGGTCCATAGGTTGCTCCCTGAGGTCTCGCCCGAGGTAGACAAAGCTCTCTTCGTCGCTAAACCCAATTGAGTTGTGAAACCGCGCCAATAAATCGAGTCGACTAGCCGAATAACCGACCTCTTCAATCAGTTCTCGCTGCGCAGTCTCTTCGGTTGGTTCTCCTGGGACATCTCTTTTACCAGCAGGGATCTCAAGCACCATCTGGTCTATTGCCGCTCGGTATTGTCGTACGAGCACGACCTCATTTGACTCAAGGAGCGGTACCACTGAGACAGCACCCGGATGCCGCACTACGTCTCGTTCAAACAGGGTGCCATCGGGGGCTTGAAACTGCGAGCGGCTTAATGAGATCACATGACCCGTATGCAAAACGGTATCTCCAAGATGTGTGAACCCGCTCACGCGTCTCTCAAGACAGCGGAATCACTCACTAGTTCCTGAGCGATCTCAATCAGTTGGGGATTGCGTCCACGAGCTCGGTCTACCGCTGCTCCTATGAGATCCCGAAAGAGCGGTGCAGGATTTGTGGGCCTACTTTTAAACTCAGGATGCGCTTGCGTCGCAACCCAAAATGGGTGATTAGTTAACTCGATGAACTCAACGAGCCTTCCGTCTGGAGATGTTCCTGAAAACCTAAATTCGCTGCCTTCAAACCGGCGACGATAAGCAGGGTTAAATTCGTAGCGATGGCGATGCCGTTCGGATACCACGATGCTTCCGTAGGCTTGAGCTACTTGAGATCCCGGCTCAAGCTGAGCGACATAGGCACCCAGCCTCATGGTGCCGCCCTTATTGGTGATCTCACGTTGGGAGTCCATCAAGTCAATGACTGGATGAGGGGTTGCCGGATCAAACTCAGTTGAATGAGCTGCAGTTAAGCCCAACACATTGCGAGCAAATTCGATAGTCATGACTTGCATGCCCAAGCAGAGTCCAAGGCAAGGAATCTGTTGTTCACGAGCAAATCCTGCTGCAGCAATCTTGCCTTCGATTCCGCGTTCACCAAACCCGCCAGGTATCACGATGCCGTCTAGACCGCTCAGGCGGCCGGCAGTCAGCAGCCCTTCAACTTCTTCTGCTTGGATCCACTCAATCTCTACGTTGGCTCCGTGCGCAAAGCCAGCGTGCTTTAAAGACTCGACTACTGATAGGTATGCGTCGGGCAGGCTGACGTACTTGCCGATAATTCCCACACGAACGGGAAAGGTCGCTGCTTCGACTCGAGCAACGAGTGCCTTCCACTCCGTCAAGTCAGGTGGCGTTTCGGGAAGATGCAGGATCTTGCAAACAACAGCATCCAATCCCTCATCGTGGATCACTAATGGAATGTCGTAGAGGCTATTTGCATCCGCACAATTAATAACCGACCCAACTTCGACATCGCATAGTGCCGAGATCTTTCGCTTCAGTTCCGATGAGATGGCCTCGTCTGAGCGGCAAACAATCGCATCTGGCTGAATACCGCGACTGCGAAGTTCGGTTACCGAATGCTGAGTTGGCTTGGTCTTTTGCTCGCCCGAAGGGCCGATAAACGGAACAAGCGTTACGTGCACATAACAAACGCTGTCTCTGCCCACATCTAGACGGAACTGCCGAATTGCCTCAAGGAACGGAAGGATCTCAATATCGCCTACGGTTCCGCCAATCTCGGTGATAACAACGTCAGTGCCGTCAATACCTAAGCGAGAAATCCGCCGCTTTATTTCATCGGTGATATGCGGAATGACCTGAACAGTTTTGCCGAGGTACTCTCCGCGACGCTCTGCTGCGAGCACAGCTGAGTAGATCGAGCCAGTTGTGGCGTTTGAGTCCCGGGTGAGTTGCTCGTCGATGAATCGCTCGTAATGGCCAAGGTCAAGGTCAGTTTCCCCGCCATCTTCAGTGACAAATACTTCACCATGTTCAAACGGGTTCATGGTTCCCGGGTCCACATTGATATACGGATCAAGCTTCTGCATCGTCACTCGAAGCCCCCTGGCCTTGAGCAGTCGACCAAGGGAAGAAGCAGTGAGCCCCTTGCCTAAACTTGAAGCCACCCCACCGGTGACGAAGATGTGCTTTGTCACAGCTTCTCCTGTACGTCGGAACAGCTAACTCTAGCGCGCTCTCTGAGTCGCCGAAGTCACCCCGAATCATTACTAACCTAAGATTTAATGCCCTCTTGGCCCAGTACTCGGTGATCAATGTCTGATT
>JBBDMQ010000092.1:0-6135 GCA_040878245.1 Microthrixaceae bacterium | reverse complement strand
GGCGACCGTTTTGGCGACCGTTTTGCATATTTGCATTTTGGATAACTGCTCTTTGGATAACAGCCAAAGCGCCTAGCAGCATCAACGGCAGTAACAGATAAGTGAATAGATGTGCCACACCGTATTTAGCGCCTGCAAAGTCGACAATTGAAATCACGACTATCGATGCTGGTCCAAACTGTTCTCCCCAAGGGGTTCCGGTATGGCCAGACTGATACAGCAACGTTGGCAACCAAGGAATAAAGCTCACCCCCGCCAGAACTAGCGCTCCGATGAGGAACCGAGCGCCAACTTTCCCCGCTCGGCTTGGGGCTTTCCAAGCTTGAACGATTCCAATCAGCCCCACTGCTGCAAGCAGCCATAGGGACCAGTAATGGCTCCACAACAACGCCGAGGCTGTAAGCGCAGCACCGGTAGCACTGAGTGTTCTGCGAGTGCCCGCATATCGAGCAGTCAACAGATCATCTACAAACAAATACCCCAGAGTCGACAGCAAAATAACTAGGGCGTACATACGAGCCTCGGCCCCGTAACGAATCCCGAACGGCATGACAGCTGTGACCGTCAATGCAATGAGTCCAGTTCTTCTCACGCCAAGCGGTCCTGCCCCGCGACGCTGAACAACTCTTCTCCCCGCCAAATAGATCAGCGGCAAAGTCAGGACCGAGATCACGCCCGAGAACGCGCGAACCCACCAATCTGAAACCGCATTCACTGAAACCGCATTCACTGAAACCGCATTCACACCACCACCAACGAGCGCAGTCCAAAAATGCAGCAAAACGTAGAAAAGTGGGGGGTGACCATCTTGTCGAAGTGCGGTGGGGATATCCGCAAGCCGCAGCTGAGCGATATTGGTGGATAAAGCCTCGTCTAGCCACATCCCAGATCGTGGTGAGAACCGAAGGCCAATTCCTAGAAGAACTGCGACAACTGCGAGAATCTTTAGCAGCAGGTCTGCGGCAGTACCGGCACTATCTGTAATTGCTGGCTGTTCTGTCACTGCTGGCTGTTCTGTCATTGCCGGCTGTTCTGTCACTGCTGGCTGTTCTGTCACTGCTCCACCTGACTAGGCCGGTATGCAGTGAGCGGAAGAGTTCTTACTGCCTGAGCCACAATATCTGCCGTCTCAGACCAACTCGGCGGGCGGTACATAGCAGCTTTGTCTTTCATAGCTTGATGGTGTTCGGGAGACTCAAGGTGAAGTCGGATCAGTCTGACCAGACCATCAACATCATCGGGTTCGATCAGCTCAGTGAAGCCAGCGCCAGCTTCTGGCAATGCCCCACCCGTTGAAGCAACCGTTGCGCATCCGTGAGCCAAAGCTTCAAGGACTGGAACCCCAAGGCCCTCATAAAATGAGGGGTTAACCGACAGAAAAGCGTTCTCGTACAGCCAACTGAGTTCAGAATCCTCTATTCCACCAAACCAACACACTCGCCGCTCAAAATCGGGATGTGAACGAATTCGTGAAACCAACGAGTCAACCATCCATCCTTCCTTTCCTACGAGTATCAACGAAAGATCCTCGAACTCAGTACTGAGTTGATCAAATGCATCAAGCACGATTGTTTGGTTCTTGCGTGGTTCGAGGGTTCCGACCACCAATAGAAATCTCCCGATCTGAGCAGGTAGTTCAACTGCAGTCGGTTCAGTTGCCTGATAGTCGGCACCCAACGGGATGACAATCACATCGACTTCATCTGCTCTTCCGAACTTCTCGGCAACTGCTCGAAGGTCCTTGGCAGTGCATTCCGAGTTCGCAAGAAACCTGCTGCTCCATTGGACATGCGCCTGAATCCAAGACTCGAAAACAGCGATATGTCGCGGATCGAACCACTCGGGGTGGACGATTGGCATGACATCATGAATCAACACCATGCTGCTGACGCCTTTGGCATGCAAACAAGGAAGAAGCGTAGAGCGAGGTTCTGGGTCGTACCAAGATCCCTCTAGATCTAAGAAGATGGCCCCAATTTCTGGCGTTCCAAGGGCTAGTTCTACGTTCACAGGGTGAAGTTCTCGTCGCTTTCGAAGAAACTTAGAGACCTGTACTCGAGTCCAGATAACAAATTTGAGATCTCCCAGAACACGCACAATTGGAGACAGAGAACCAAAATTATCGGCACGCCTGCCAGCACGCCCACCAGGCGGGTGAACTTCGAGCTGCGAGAGTTCATCTTCGGTGAGCCTGCGGTACTCACCCTTCACTGACGGTTTGAGCACTGGAACAATTTCGAGGCCCTCACCGGCAGGACCTTGAAGACCCTTGATGATCTCACGCACTACGCGCTGTATTCCCGTGGTGTAGCCGATTGAAATCGTATCGGTGACCTCAATCAGAACCTGTCTAGGGGAGGTCATGGGGTAGATCGTAGAAGCTCAAGCCGCCGGCTAACGATTTACTCCAGTTACAGGCTCGGGCTACGAAAGTTCGTGCCCGAGCCAGTACTGACAGGATCTGCTGGTCTTGGTGTTCCCAGAAAGGTTCTCGGCAGATCACTGGGCCAACCTGAATTCATTCCAAGAAAAGTTTTTTCTGAGAGCTACCGAGTCAAGATGACCGAGGAGCCGTGCCCAAACAACCCTTGATTGGCGGTGATGCCAACCTTTGCGTCCTCAGCCAACGCACCTTGAGCTGTGCCTCGAAGCTGCCAAGTAAGTTCACAAACCTGAGCCAGAGCCTGCGCCGGTACTGCTTCACCAAAGCAGGCCAAACCACCCGAAAGGTTGACGGGAAGACGACCGCCAAGCGATGTGGCCCCATCTCGGAGAAGTTTTTCGGCTTCGCCAACTCCACAGAACCCCAAATCCTCGTACCAGTCGAGCTCTAGAGCTGTAGATAAGTCATACACCTCGGCTACATCAACGTCATCGGGCCCAACACCCGCTTGTGCATAAGCAGCGTCTCCAATGGCTTGCTTAAAGCCGCGATCGGGCTGTGCAATGCCCGCAGCCGAATCTGTTGCAAAGTTCGGCATTTCGAGAATGGTGTTAGGGAAGGTCGGAGTGACCGTAGAAATCGCTGCGACCCTGACCAGCGGATCGCCTGAACCCGCAGAGGTGCTCAGATGTTTCTTTGCGTACTCCATTGAAGTCAGCACAACTGCTGCCCCTCCGTCGGAGGTTGCGCAGATATCTAACAGCCGAAGTGGACTCGAAACGGTGGGTGACTTTGCCACATCTTCCGCAGTCACCAGTTTGCGATATCGCGCATATGGGTTATCGATACCGTGGCGAGCATTTTTGATTTTCACTTGAGCAAAGTCATCGCTACTCGCACCAAACAAATCAATTCTGCGACGTGCCCACATGGCGAAGTAAGCAGGATTGGTCATTCCGAGTAGTCGGAATCGCAACCAGTCAGGGTCGTCACCACGCTCCCCTTTATTTGGCTTGAGGAATCCTTTTGGCGTGGTGTCGGCACCTACCACGAGTGCCACCTCGCACATGCCTGAAAGAATCCTTTGACGAGCAGCATCAAGTGCCATAGCCCCAGAAGCGCAGGCTCCGTAAGAACTAGTCACTGGGATCCCAGTCCAGCCAAGCGCCTGAGCAAAGGTGGCACCTGCAACGTAACCGGGGTAGCCATTGCGCATGGTGTCTGCGCCAGCTACGAATCCAACATCACGCCAGTCGATTCCAGCGTCTGCAAGCGCATCCTGCGCCGCTGCGACACCGTACTCAACAAAGTTTCTGCCCCACTTACCCCAAGGGTGCATGCCAACACCAAGCACTGCTACCTGTTCAGCCACTTGTTCTGCTACTTGTTCAGTGCTCATGCTTCGCCCCTTGCTGTGTCGGCCGCCACAGGTCGCCATTTCCACATGGTGTATTCCGTATCTTCATCTTCGTAAAGGGTGCCAAGCACTAGTTCCATTTCCATACCGACCCGCAGATCGTCTATTCCGACCCCGGCAACAACCTGACCGAGAACAACGAGTTTCTCAGTCTCAAGTTCAACAGCCGCTAAGCAGAAAGGCTGGTACGGGTCTGTTGGAGCTTCGAAGGGTTCAGGCGGTTGGTATTGAGCATCGGTATAAGACCAGAGGCGACCACGAGTCGAGAGTTCCACCTCAACAAGCTCCGAGGCAGCAAAGCCTGGTGCGCGTGACATCACTCGCTCTGGCGGGAAGAAGTAGGTGCCGCTTTGTTCGCAGCGAGTGCCAATAAGCGCAACAGGGTCAGCCCCTATGGGTCGCAAAGTATTCTCGCTCGGCGACATCGTGAACCACCCTTCAACAGCGGGGAGTTTGGCTTTAGCCATTTTTGCCTCAGTTCTTGAGTCGGGCTTCAGTGAGTGAGGGGTAGGTTCCACATGGTTTCATTCCACACGGTTTCAAGAGCCCTCAGAGCCCGGAATTCGCAGAGTACTACGGTCAACAGGTGAAGAACACTTTGCGAGGCCTAGTCCGAATTGCAGACTCCATCACCACTGTGGCGGAACCCGCGGTGTTTCCTGAGTCGGTGGATCGAGAGTCGGTGGATCCTCAAAGCTGGAACTGGTGCTGGTTGCGATGCGACGTCGCGGCGGGCGCGATTTTGGCTTTGACCTTCCCTTGACCTTGTTGGTTATCCACATGGCGGTAGCAACCATTCCAATCAGCGAAAAAATCGCCATGATCAACCTTAAGAACCCACCGGTACCAGCGGACGCGGCCTGCGTCACTTCAACCCGGAGCCGAACTTTGTTTTCGGCAGGTTTGGCTGGTGATGCAGAATCACTTGTCTCACCCGATTCAGAACTTGTGGCAGAGGATTGACTGCGATCAATTTGTTGAGCCTCAACATCAATCTCGGTGGCCACCACCCGAGCATCAAGTCTTCCGAGGGCTCCTAGGGCTATCTCTAGATTCTCTCCAGGCAGGCTGAACTCAAGAGCGGTCTGGTTCGGTTGAGTGGTTTCTTCGCCAACTCTGGTGCCACCCCAACTTGCTGCGCTAGTCAGGATTTCTTGTCTGGTCTGTAAAACGGCGGGCTGGTCATCGGCTTCTATCTTGACGACAGCGTCTGCCTGATTGCTACTGAGAAGGTCACCGCATGAAGTTGCGAGTAGCACACAGGCAAACATGCCAACCACACCAAGCACACGAAACCAGCCACCCAAAAATCTTGGGGATCGGCGCATTTCGGGCCTGCAAGTTATTGTTGATGAGTTTGCTGCGAAGTCAGTTCGGAATCTGATAGCCGTAGCGTACGGAGACTGAGCTCAGGATCGGGGGATCATCTGCGAAGGCTCGCTAGTTTCCTTCAACTGCATCTAAAAATGCGGGGCGTTCGCCGCCCCCGTGCAGCCAGATCGCCGTGCCGCTCACATATGAAGCAAGGGGGGATGCCAGCCATCGGCAGGCCTGTGCCAGGTCTTCAGGGGTTCCGAGTCGACCAGCAGGAACCGTGGCAGCCGCTCGTGCAATAGCTGCTTCGTCACCGTAGTGAAGTTCCGCTTGTTCGGTTTGGATGAGCCCAGCGACGATGCCAGCAACCCGCACTTTGGGCGCCCATTCAACCGCAAGCGATTGCGTCAAGCTAAGAAGCCCGGCCTTGGCTGCACCATAGGCAGCGGTTCCAGGAGATGGCCGCACCGCAGAGACCGAGGCAATATTTACAATCACGTTGGTTCGGCCGTCCTCAGGTGCTGCCTGCATATAAAAGTTCGCCCGTTGTGCCACGTGAAGCGGTGCAAGCAGGTTGAGCTTGATGATGGATTCACTAAATCGTGGTGATGCCGTCGCAGCCTCTGCAGGCGGGGCTCCACCAGCATTGTTGATGACCGTATCGATTCGGCCAAAGCGGTCAACCGTTGCGTCTACTAGCGCTGCTGCGGCATCTGGGTCTCGAACGTCGGCAGCCATGAAGGCAGCCGTGCGATCGCCAGAAACAGGAAGGTCTTGTGGTTCGGTGCGGCCACAAGTCATCACCTCGGCACCCCAATCCAAGAAGCGTTGCACTATCACCCGACCTATTCCTTTGGTGCCACCAGTGACCAAAACCACCCGGCCCGTGTAGTCAAGTCCTGCAAATTCCTGACTGCCTTCTGTCATGCTGCTTCCCTGCGTTGCTCCGTGTGTGACTGCGTGTGTGACTGCGTGTGTGACTGCGTGTGTGACTGCGTGTGTGACTGTGTGACTGCGTGAT
>JBBDMQ010000091.1:0-6173 GCA_040878245.1 Microthrixaceae bacterium | reverse complement strand
CTTCCACCCTTGCCAATCACAATTCCTTTTTGAGAATCCCGCTCAACGATTATCTCAACACGGATTCTTGGCCACTCCCACTCAGACACCCGAGTAGCAATCGAATGCGGCAGCTCTTCTCTGGTCACAGCAAGTAACTGCTCCCGTACAAGTTCAGCAACTCTGAACGGCTCAGGAGCATCAGTGACTTCACCTTCGGGATACCAACGGGGACCCTCAGGTAGTCGAGTCACTAGGTACTCAATGAGCCCGTCTACGCCCTCGCCGGTCTTTGCAGAAATGGGAAAGTATTCGGCAAACTCGAATGATGATGCTTTAGAGAGCTGCAACATGATGCGCTCTGCTGTTGCAGCGTCAGTTTTGTTGAGGATGAGCACCGAGTTTTTAGGCATTCGTTCTGCAATGTATTTATCGCCCGGTCCCATTGCTGCAGTGGCTTCGATGAGCAGACATGCCACATCGATACCTTCAAGAGAAGAGGTAGCAGTGTCATTGAGTCGTTCACCCATGAGTGTTCGCGGCCGGTGAATACCAGGAGTGTCTACAAAAACAATCTGGGACTCGGGACGGCTGAGGACACCGCGGATTTGATGGCGCGTGGTTTGCGGCTTGTCAGAAACTATGGAGATCTTTTGCCCAAGAATCTGATTGACAAGAGTGGACTTGCCCACATTTGGTCGCCCCACAAACGTCACAAACCCAGACCGGAAGCCCTCTGGTACCTCGGCCTCCACGCCCATTCCTGCATCGGCAAGCATGCGTTCGAGCCGTTCTGAAGCCGAACCGCCAAGCCCGAGAGCATTCGGCCCTGCTGCTGGAGCAGCAAAATCTAGAGCAGCAGGATCTGGAGCAACAGGATCTGTCATGAGACGCTTTCTTTGCTCACTAATCGAACCCGAATAACGCGCCGACCGTCTACTACTTCAACCACAATTCGGGTTCCCTCAGTCTCTACGGTGTCTCCAGGTGCAGCCACTCGGCCAAGGAGGCCGAAGACCATGCCACCCACCGAATCCCAGTTGCCTTCGGGCAAGGCCAGATGCAACTCGTCGTTGATGTCGTCGACGTTCATCGAAGCGTTGACCAAAATCTCTCCATTGGCAAGATGCACAACCAACGGCATGTCTTCATCAAACTCGTCGTGAATTTCGCCGACGAGTTCTTCAAGCAGGTCTTCAAGCGTGGCCAGGCCCGCTGTGCCGCCGTACTCGTCAACTACAACAGCTAGGTGGTTATGACTCGATTGCATCTCGGCGAGAAGGTCAGCAACAGGTTTGGTCTCGGGCACAAATAGTCCCGGCCGTACCAAGTCCATCACCTTCGTGCTGCCGCCACCCTCTCGCTCAACGCGCATTGCATCCTTGACGTACACAACGCCCTCGATGTCATCAGTGTTCTCCCCGTAGACAGGAAACCTTGACAAACCCTTCTCAATCGCCATGTCAACCAATTCGGAAACAGTCGCATCTGCCCCAATCGTCACCATGTCTGTTCTGGGAACCATGATTTCTCGGGCCACGGTATCCCCGAAATGAATGATTGATTCAATAAGTTCCCGCTCCGACTCCTCAATCACTGAATGTTCTGCAGCTTCTCCAGCTAAGGCAAGAATCTCTTCTTCCGTGACAAACGGCCCCTTCTTGAGACCCTTACCCGGCAGCAAAATATTTGCAGCTCCGATGAGCGCTCGGGCAGGAACCCGAAGGATCTTACCCATGAGTTCTATGAGCGGGGCTGTCAACAACGCTGCCCGCTCGGTGTGCTGCAGCGCCCATGTTTTTGGTGCGGCTTCGGCAACAACAAAGAGTACGAGCACATTAAGAAGGATGCCGATGACAAGTCCAAGCGGCCCAAACAGGGCTGCGGCGAGCACTCCAACAAGTGCCGACTGTATGGTCTGCACGATGTTGACCGACAAGTAAATCGAGTTCAGATCTCGCTCAAGATTTTCAACAATACGCAGCACACGTGGGCCGCGTTTTGGATCTTTTTGCGCTAGGGCAGTTGCGCGTGAACGCGTCATGCGAGTGATGGCAGTCTCTGCCGCTGCAAGAATGCCCGCCGCAAAGGTCATGACGACCACAATCGCTAGCAGTAGTAGCTGTGTACTGCTCACGGCGTGATCACGCTGTGGCTGGTCTCATCTGCTGTGCCTAAGGCCTGCAAGTAATCAGCTTCTGACCATGGGTCCCGAGAGATTTGGCCATAGAGATCGGCAAGTAACTGACGTTCACGTTGCCACATCGCTTGTCTCTGATCCTGCTCAACGTGATCCCACCCAACAAGATGCAAGGTTCCGTGAATCACAAGTAGTGCCATCTCATCCTGCAGGTTTCCGGCGTGGTCTGGCGCTTGAAGCGCTGCAACTTGGGGGCATATCAATAAGTCTCCCACCATCCAAGAACTTTCGCCGCCTGGTAATTGCTCTGGGCGGTGCGGGCCATCAATCGGAAAGCTCAACACATCAGTTGGGTCGCCGTCTCCGTCTAGATACTGAACTTTGAGCTGTGCAATGTCCTCGGGGTCAAGAAGGGTGAGTGAAGCCTCAGCTTGGTGAGAGATTCCTTCCGTGTACAAGGCCTGTGCAAAGAGAGTTGCGAGGTCCTCAAGATCGACGGTCTCTTGGGTGTTCGCACGATTATCTGCAATCTGAATCGAGGGAAGTTTTTTGTCCTGCACTGAAGGGGTCATGATTCAGGCTGCTCGGCCGGGTTGATTTGAGCTCGTTGCGACTCCCGCAAAGCTTCCGATGCTGCAGACCGCTCGGCGATCTCGGAATCACGTCTGTCGTATGCATTCACGATGTCTTGCACTATTCGATGGCGCACAACGTCAGATCCTGTCAGCCGGACAAACGCCACCCCGTCGATATCATCGAGAAGTGTCTCAAGTCCTGCCAAACCGGACTTTCCTCCAGGCATATCCACTTGCGTGGCATCACCGGTAATGACGGCTTTTGAGCCGAATCCAATACGTGTAAGGAACATTTTCATTTGCTCGGCAGTCGTGTTCTGGGCCTCATCAAGAATGATGAACGAACTATTCAAAGTTCGTCCACGCATAAAGGCAAGAGGAGCCACCTCGAGGATGCCACGATCGATAAGTTTCTGTGCCCCCTCAGGACCCACCATGTCATGAAGCGCGTCGTATAGGGGCCGAAGGTACGGGTCAATCTTGGCCATCAAATCTCCGGGAAGAAACCCAAGTCTCTCCCCTGCTTCAACCGCGGGGCGGGTAAGAACTATTCGCTCCACCTCTTTTGCCTGAAGGGCCTGAACAGCCATAGCGACAGCAAGCCAGGATTTGCCGGTACCAGCTGGGCCAACTCCGAAGGTCACCGTGTGGTCAAGAATTGCGTCGACATAACGCTTCTGCCCCGAGGTTTTTGGCCGAACACGCCCACCGCGATGAGTGCGCAGGAGCTCGGCAGTCAAGACCTCAGAAGGGCGCTCATTTGCGTTGACCATCTCAATGGTTCGACGCACCACCGCAATCTCTAAGCAGTGGCCGAGTTCAAGCAACACTATGAGTTCTTCAAACAGCCTGCCAACGCGGTCGGAACCGGTACCAGAGATGTTGATCTCATTACCTCGCGCCAGGATGACTACTTGGGGAAACGCACGCTCAATCTCTGTGAGCAGTTCATCACGACTGCCAAGAAGATCAGTCATCAGATGGTTGCCAGGCACCCGAACGAGGGTACGTGTGAGGTCCTCGGAAGCATTTGAGGTGTCAGGGCTAGCCATTACGAGCAAGAGTGTAGTTGTGAATACACCCCGGACCGATGGCGAGGCCTTTGACGAGGCAGGAGAAGAGTCAGGAGTTAACCCTCAAGCCCCCTCTCATCATGGAAGCGAGGCTGCCGACAGATACGTAGCTGATTCACGCGGCGAGGAGGCAGTTGAGTCAGCTCGAAGAAGGCGATGGTCACGGGAATTTCTTGATCAGTCGGTCACCGTATGTTCCACCCTTCACGCCTCCCTCGGTGAGCAAGTTGTTCTCATCATGCTCTCCGGTGAGCGTCGCGTAGCTCAGCTCGCAATGATGGGCGAGGACTATGCACAGGTTCGCACTCCAGCTTCTATCAACTGGATTCGTTTGGGCTGTGTGATTGGCGTTGAAACAGACTCAGCGGTTTCAGCTGACCCGAACGCTTTTGAGCCTGGCGAGGGATGTCTAGAAGACGTGCTTGACGACCTCGTGGCTGATGAACTGCCAGTTACTCTTCACCTGACTGGCGGCAGCCGCGTGACCGGCCTCGTACTATCCGTCGGTGCTGCGGTAAGAGTGGAAGTAACTCACAGCGCGCAGGTTGCGGTTATCGACACCAAGCACATTGAGATAATTGTCCTACCAATGAGGCCGCCACAACGAAGCCTCTGAGATGCAGAGCGTTACTAGGCTATCTCTTGTTCGGAACGGTCATCTTCGGTTGCATCAATAGTTGAGATGTCGAGCGTTCCCGGCTCTATTCGAGACTCCTCAATGAATTGAGCGACTTCGCTTTCTTTCAGGCGAATAACGCGCCCAAACCGATAAGCCGGCACCTTGCCATCATCAATAAAGCGATAGAGCGTTCGGGGGGTGATGCCCAGCCTGCGAGCGGACTCGCCTGTGTTGAGCCAAGTGATATCTGCAGTGTCCACGTAGACCACTTTACCCCCTTCCTAGTCATATCTGGTGCATATGGGTACTTCCGGGATTTTTCAGTACTTTATTTGTTATATAAATACTTCTTGACAACTCTCAATACTTTTCACTATGTTTCATGACAAGAAAGCGGGCTGGGTTTGTCTGCCCTCCCATCCACCGCCCGGCAAACCCGGCCCGCTTCTCACCAGCCCAAATTCAGACCAGCCCTCATTCAGACCAGCCCTCATTCAGGAGATACCCAAAGTGCGCCCAAACAGATCCGCAGACTCGGCGCAAGGCGCTGAGGCACAGACAGCTCAGGCACAGGCAACTTCTCTCCTCAAACGCAACCTGCCCTCGGGTCGGGCATGCGTAGGAGCAGTACTAGTGACAGTCGCTGCAACTGGGGTGCTTTTTGCTCACCGCAGCGCCACTCAACCCCCGACTAGCCGCTATTTGGTAGCCACACAGCTCATTCGTTCAGGTCAAATCATCAGTGCACAAGATTTAGGCAGTATCGCTGTTGATCTTCCAGCTGAGCTCAAGGCCATTCCAGCCTCGCAGGCCGACACCCTCATTGGAAGGGTTGCGAGTACCTCCATTGCGGCATCGCAGTTGTTGCGACCCGAGGATGCTTTGGAGTCTGGTCGTTTCTTGGACCCGACGGCAATAGAGGTTGCACTCGAACTCCCTCCTGCTCAGGCGCTTCAAGGTCTTCTGCAACAAGGCAGTCTGGTTGACGTCCTTGCAACCGACCCCGAGCCAGATCCAAACACCGGGCTAGCTACCACTGTCTTGGCAACAGGGGTTCGGGTGAGCGCCGTAGGAAATCCAAGCAGCCCCGATGCTGGATCACAAGACGCAAACGGAGAAGGTGCCTCAGGTATTGGTGCGGGCGGACAACTTCGAATCGTGCTGAGCGTCTCTGGGCCCGAGACAGCCACCGTGCTTGTAGATGCAGCTCGACGAGCTGAAATCACACTCGTTCTTCCGCGACCACTTGAACAGGCCAGAACATGAGCGATCGATACGTGGTTCTTGGGCTTGCACGTTCACGATGTCAATGGTTCTCCGACCTTGCAAGCTGGTCCTCGCACGCCGTCGCACCTATTGACTACATCAAATGTCTCACCTCGGATGAAGCGCAGGTACTCATTGGCTCCGGCAGAAGACTCTCAGCAGTGCTGATAGATGCGGCTCTGCCAGGACTTGATCGCGAGTTCATTGCTCTCGTTACTTCAATTGGTGCAACAACAGTCATTGTTTCCGACAAAGCAAGTTCGCGAGATTGGGAGTCGCTTGGATGCTCAGCAGTACTTCGCAGCGACTTCAGTCCAGCTGAGTTAGTCGAGACGCTTACTCGACATGCGGTAGCAGTCGATCGCTCCAGTCGACGAGCAACACGATCACCCCTCAAACCCTTGCAGACCGCACCGCTCTGTCCACTGATTGGGGTGGCTGGCGCCGGTGGGACAGGAGCTAGCACTGTGGCAATAGCTTTAGCTCAAGAACTCGGGCGCAACTCCTCGGCACCAAGGGTG
>JBBDMQ010000090.1:0-1202 GCA_040878245.1 Microthrixaceae bacterium | reverse complement strand
CACGAACCGAAGCAGTTCAACCGATTGCTGGATTCTGTGTTACTCGGACTGTTAGCACTCGTACTTCGGGTTCCAGCATTTTTCTCTGGTCGGCACTTGAGTTTTGATGACGGAGTTTTTGCAAGCTCGGCTCTAGCACTGCGAGATGGCGCTCTGCCCTTCCGAGATGTGTTCTCCAGCCAAGGCCCTTTGTTTTTGCCCCTAGTAGCATTGGGTGACTTAGTCGGATTTCAGCGAATGAACTCACCGCGGGTGCTCGCTGTTATGTCGGGTATTGCGATTGTGGTTGGTATTTACTGGACAGCGCTACTGATGACAGATCGTTTGGGAGCAATTCTGGCAGCGACGCTTGCGGCAACTTCGGGCAGTTTGCTGTGGGTCACTGCACCACTAGCCGCTGATGGTCCAGCTTTGGCTTTTGCAGTGCTCGCCGTATTTTTCTCCGTGCGTCAACGCAACAAAGCGACTTACCTGAACTCAATGTTTTTGGGCCTAGCTCTTGGTGCGGCCCTGTCGACAAAAGCCATGGAAGCACCAGTACTTTTAGTAGCAGCCCTTGTTTTACTTGCTCCTGTTTTCACTGAAGCAAAGCAACGTCGCTTTGCAAAATCGGCCTTTCTGCAAGGCATCTTGGTAGCTGTGAGCGCAGTAGGGTTTTTTGGCCTTATCAGCGCCCCATTCGGGTTTGCAGCCGTTTGGGATCAGTCTTTTGTGTATCGCACCGAAGCCTCGGCCAATCGAGATATCGCAGGGAACGCTGCAAAGCTGCTTTCTACTTTATGGGATCGAGATCTCGTCCTGCTGCTGTTTGCTCTGCTTGCGCTGATCCTTGGACTAGCAACTCGGTCACATAGACAAGCAGCTACCGGGCCTCGTCCCACTTCTTCATTACTAATTGCTACTTGGACAGCTAGTTCTGCCCTATGGCTTGTCTTCGTTGTAAGTCCACTTTGGCGGCCACACGTCTCGGCGATGGTTCCGCCGCTTGCACTCCTCATTGGCATCTACCGGCCGCCACTGCGAGTAACAGCCATTGCCGGAATTGCAGCGCTCCCCCTACTCTTTTTTCAGCTCCATGAGATTCTCCGACCCGGCGCCTACAAGGGTTCAGAGGCTCAGGTAGTCGAGGCCATTCGAGCCCTACCAGAGGGCGCCTGGGTGCTGAGTGACGAGCCAGGTTTAGTCTGGCGTGCTGGCAAAAG
>JBBDMQ010000089.1:0-6232 GCA_040878245.1 Microthrixaceae bacterium | reverse complement strand
CGTTCGCAGACCACCTAGCGATGGCCCACTGGCCAATTGCGGAGGTTCGAGAGCGGTTCAATATCGAACAGTTGCCAGATGGCCGTCAACAATAAAATCTTCTGAGTGACATACAACACCCGGTTTACATCTCTAATGTACTGAAGCTGTAATATTTCACAGCAAACCAAAATCCACGGAGGGATCTATGAATTTAGTACTCAGCGAAAACCAATTTTATCTCATCTACAACTCGTTCTCTTTCACCATTGCCAGTATGGGTGCAGCACTGCTCTTCTTCCTGCTGATTCGGCAGCGCGTTGCGCCGCAGCATCGGATGGCAGTAACCCTTACCACTTTGGTAGTTGCGATTGCGTTGTATCACTACCTTCGTATCTTCACTTCGTTCTCCGACGCCTTCAAATTTGTTGATGGCGAATTCGTGCAACTTGGTAATCCATTTAACGAGGGTTACCGATATGTGGATTGGCTCCTCACCGTGCCGTTGCTGCTCACCGAACTTGTAGTAGTTCTGAAACTTGCTACCAAGGAATCTCGGAGTCTGATTACACGTCTGTGCATCGCAGCGGTTCTGATGATCGCTCTGGGCTGGCCAGGTGAAATCGCAGCTGCGGACTCCACAACACGCACCATCTTCGGTGTCTTGTCGACTCTGCCGTTCCTGTACATCTTGTACGTGCTCTTTATCGAGCTTGGGCGTTCGCTTGATCGTCAGTCTGAGGGTGTGAAGAAACTGGTGAATTCTTTGCGCTACATCATTCTGATCACTTGGGCCGTCTATCCGCTGGCCTACATCGCACCATCAGTCATTTCTGACGAGGCCACTGCAGAGGTTGTTCGCCAAGTTGGATACTCACTAGGTGACGTTCTTGCCAAGCCACTGTTCGGCCTGCTGATTCTTGCCATCGCGCTGACTAAGTCCCGTGAGGACGGTTACGTGGAGTTCGGTGAGAAGGTCGATACCGCCGCATAGTTAGCTCCAAGCTGAAATAGATAACGTCAAACTGAACGCGAAAATTCGGGGTCGAGTTGGTCAAGCACCAATTCGACCCCGAACTCGTTTTAGATAACCCCCGCTAGATAACGCTGCCGTTACTTGCTGGACTGCGATTACTTGTTGGCGATTTGCTCCAACAGCGCAATCATCTTTTCGTCGTTGGTCGGTTCTGCATCGTCTTCACCATTGGCGCGACGTTCTGCCAACTTATTGAGCGGAACCACCACTGCAAAGAAGATGGCTGCTGCGATGAGTAGGAAGTTCACTAATGCAGTGAGGAACTTGCCGTAAGCAACGATTGAGTCGCCTAGCTCAAAAACCAGTGAGTCAAAGTTGGGCTTGCCAAAGATTCCACCGATGATAGCCATCAGGATGTCATTGGTGAATGAGGTGATAACAGCCCCGAACGCACCACCGATGACCACGCCGACTGCTAGGTCTACAACATTGCCACGAGTAATAAAATCTCTGAATTGTTTAATCATGGCCGGGAGTATAGCCAGACGGCTCTAGCCTAGGATGATTCCGGTTGCAGGCCAGTCGCAGGCTGCAGCACAGAAACTAGGACTGAGGCGTGCGAAGCGATTCCTGAAATGTGCCGGTGCTTGAACCCGAAAACTCCTGTTGACGCCAAGCTTCGTAAGCCACCACGCTGACTGCATTGGCTAGGTTAAGGCTGCGATTTGCTGGCCGCATGGGAATATGAAGGCGTTGTTCCGCCGGGAACTCTTGCAGGATCGGCTCGCCTAAACCTGTTGCTTCACAGCCAAACACCACCACCTGGCTGTCTTGATACTCCACTTGGTCATAGCGGAGGTGTGGCGGCTCGGTAGTGGTTGCGAACCATTTGTGGTTTTGGCCAATGCCGGTCTTGCAATCTTCGAAACTGTCCCAGATCTGCGTGTCGGTGAGTTCGTGGTAGTCAAGGCCACTTCTTCGGACTGCTGCGGAATCGAGTGTGAACCCAAGGGGCCTCACAAGGTGCAGTCGCGCTCCTACGTTTGCGCATAGACGAATGATGTTGCCAGTGTTTGCGGCGATTTGTGGAGCGACTAACACAAGGTTGAGCACAGTCAACAGTATGACTTCCTTTGAGTGACGCACTTGCCCGGGCCAGCCCCCGCACATGCCTGCACCTACTCAGGCGGCCAGTAGCTTGGCTAGGTAGATGTCGAGCGCATAAGAGGTGAGTGGCTCGCCTCTAGTTGTGGACTTTGCAGTATCGGAAGTGATGAGTGGTGGCAGTTTTGGCGGATGATCAATCTGCGGAAGCTGTTGCAGGTCTGGTGCTTCGCCAGCAGCTCTGTCGGCCAAATTCGTGCTGCCAAGGCACTGAGTTCCGGCCCAAAAGGTGAACTGCTGCGGCTGCTCAGAGGTCATCTTCCAGTTCTCCTGATGCAGACGGCGATGGTGGTAGCCGCAGAGTAAAACTCCGTTTTCTAAAGAAGTTGCCCCGCCATCACTATGAAATTGAACGTGGTGCGCATGAAGAAACCTTGTCTGTCCGCAACCGGGGAATTCGCAGCCACCTTTGCCCCCGGATCTGAACCGGAGGGCTCGGCGCTGATGCCGAGTAAATGAGCGATGCTCTTTGGACAACCAGAGTGGAACGCCGTTTTGTTGGATGAGTACCTGAATTCCGGCTTTGCCGAGGAATTCTCGGGCTTCAACATCGGCCAAGTGCCGGCCAGTGCTCGGGAGAAAGCACTCGGACCCAAGTTGAACTGGCCGTGATGAGGTGAGTTCAGTGCCGAGAACTCGAGCCAGTGTTGCTAAGTCGATATTGAGTTGCACTAGGAAATGTTCGCCGTCTGCGGCGTGAACCCCAAGATGATCAGCCTGACCAAGAACTGTTGAGGCCAAACAAGTTGCAATGTCATTAGCAGTCAGATGCTGCTGAGATTGACTCGGCGCTGCTTGATCGGCTGCTTGGTCGGCTGTCGGGCTATTCCCTGAGTCATCAGCAGAGTTGGCTTGATGTTGGCCACGCGCAAAAGCACGTGAGGCCTGCCATGCTTGATCAAGAAGGGCTGTAGTGACCGAGTCAAGAGCAGCATCTATGCGTCCGCGGCCTAGCTCGTCATACCAGACTCGCCACCAATACTCGGGGGGTGTTGTAGCGGGCTGCTCTGGATCGGTGGGCTCTGCAGCGGACTGCTCTGGATCGGACTGCTCTGACTGGTCAGCAGCTTGGGAGTTATCGCAGGAATCTGGCGCAAGGACTCGAAACTTGGAAAGCACTCGGCTGGCTTGGACTGGGGTGCAATCGCAGATGACCTGGGCCACTCGTTGTTCATTTTCTGGTGTTGAAACTCGGGCGGCTGCCTGAAGGAGACCTAGCGATATCTGCCCTGCCTGAGCAGCTGCGAAGAGCGTAGGGATTTCGGCTATTTTGCCAGCAACTGCAGCGAGTCTTTGGGAATCGTATGGGGTGAACTTGGTGCGTATGGACAGCCACTGTGAGTAGGATCGAAATCCGCCACCCTGCCAACCGCCAGCTGTATCAAAATCTGCGATGGCCTGAATCAATTCGGCTTGCAAGCTGTGGATTTGTGCGCTCATCAGACCAATCTTCTGGTCCAACTCATAGCGAATCTCCTCGATATCGGCTTGGCTGCCGCTCGATGATTCTCCTGTGGGGCCTGTCGCTTCCTTCATGTACATATTTTTTCAGGAGGGTGTGACAGTGAAGCAACGAATTCATATGATGAGTAAAAAGTTTGAGCAGTAAGTCTGGGTGCAGCAACTTGGTGGAGCAGTAACCTAGGAGGATGGGTAGAAACAGCCAAGAGGAACTTCTTGCCGAGTCTGCTAGAAAAATTGGGGGAGTCGAGCCGTTTCTAGCTGCTTGATTCTTTCGTTTGAAATCTTTGGTACTGGCTCAAGTGGCTGGCATGGCTGGAGCACAAGGTGTTGCCGACGCTTCCGGGCTGAGCGCTGCTTCCGGGGCGCTGACCGACGGAATTACTGCCGGGCTAGGTGCTGCTGCAGCTACCAAGGCGTATGCAGAATCACAGGGCGTGACTGTGCAGTTGATCGTGGCAGTCACCGAGAAAAAGATCTACGTCTTGAATCGCGATACGAACGACCGACTCGCTGATCTAGTGATGGACTTTGATAGGGCGAGCTGCGACGTAACCATTTCAAAGTTTGGCTTGTCACGTTTTGTCAAGCTTGTCGATAATGCGTTGGGATCTGAGATTGAACTTCATGGCTCCTCGGGGCCGTTCAGTTCCTTGGCAAAGGCTGATGCCATAGTGCTGCACCTTTTGTCCGACAGTTAGGTCCGACAGTTAGGTCTGGCAGTTAGGTCTGACAGTTAGGTCTGACAGTTACACAGGAGGGAAATCAGATGCGAGCACTTGTCATTGTCTCGGGTGGTGATGCCGAGAATCCGTTTACTACTCCCGAGCAGGCCTGCGCTAGCGGCTTGGCGGCAGGCAATACCAGTACTGCTTTACGCCAGCATTTGCTAGCTGAGGGACACTCGGTATTTACCTCGCCCGCAAAGATCGGACCGGGGATGATTGAGTTCTCGCCAGGTTTTGGCGGCTTTGCAGAAGGGCCAGACCCGCTTCCTGCTGCCCTGACCGTGAACTCAGTTGGTGACATTGATGAGGCAGGTCAAAATTTGGCAGCGTTTTGGATGTATCTACAACAAGCCTTCGGTGTGAGCGAGCTCGACGTTATAGGGCACTCAATGGGAGGTCTCTTTGCTCGTGCTGCCATCCGGATTTTGCACGAGCAGCCAGACCAGCCAGCCCAGACAGCCCAGCCAGCCCAGCTTCTTGGCGATCAGATTCAAGGGGAGCCGTTGTTGAAGGTGCGCTCGCTTCTTACGATCGGCACGCCTTGGCAAGGCTCGTTTGCTGCAGACTTTGCTCGGGGTGACCTTGATCTTGCTGCAGCTCAGGGTGTGAGCAGTATTGAATCGGTATTGACGGAGTTTGCCAAGGTTGCAGCCGAACATCCGAATGGCGCAGGCATTGAGGTGACGCGAAGGTATCTGTCTGAGATGGCGGGGAACTGGAACGACCAGCAGTCGGGCGTGCTCGACAGTATTCCGGTAACGCTTATTGCCGGAGATTATTTCCGTCTAGCCGACCCGCAGAGTGGAACTACAGATTCGGCAGCCACAGAGGTCTGGCCCAATGATGGCTTGGTAGCTTGCGGAAGTGCCCTTGCCGAGGGAGTGCCTACTGCAGTTCTGGGCAAAGCACAGCAGCATGTGTTTCCTGATGTTCACAGCATCTTTTTTGCCGACAAGTTGGGATTGCGGTGGGATCAAGCGCTGACTTGGGATCCTCAGGTTTTGGAGACCGTTTCAAACGCGTTGAAATAGTTGTCGGTGCTGCCGACGCTGCTACTGCTAGCAGGGTCGATAAGTTCTGACTATGGCAGAAGCTGAATCGAAGATCTGTGCCTCTTGCGGGCGCGTGATGCTGTGGCGTAAGAAGTGGGAGCGCTCTTGGGCAGAGGTCCGGCACTGCTCAAGTCGCTGTCGGAGCCGCGGGGTTCGCGCTGTGGACATTCAACTTGAAGAAGCGATTCAGGAACTTTTAGCGATACGTGCCTCGGGTGCAACAATTTGTCCTAGCGAGGCGGCACGCTCTGTAGCAGGCGAGGAGTGGCGACCACTTATGGAGCCCGCTCGTGCAGCTGCTCGTCGGCTGCAAGCGAATGGTCGTGCAGTGATCCTTCAGGGGGGTCGGCCAGTCGATCCGTCAACGGCCAAGGGGCCGATCCGGATCAGGCTGACATGACGGAGACCAACTTGGCACTGCCCGAACCTGGCGAGGAACTTCAATGGGTAAAGCAGCATTTGGCGCACCTATGCGCCGACGAGCCTTGCAGATCGGGACGTTTTCTGGGCACCCAAGCTGCGGCGGACTCTGCGCTCGCTTCGTTTGATGTCACCGGTTATGCACGTGCACGAAACCAGATTGATCCGGTCGAGCAACGTGGCGCTTCGGGTCTCTCACCTTGGATCAGACATGGCCTGCTGACTCTTCCTCGGGTGTGGCAGACCGTCAGCGGAGCAGCGCGTGATCGGGACAAGTATCGCGATGAGCTGCGATGGCAGGAATACGCTCGCCATGTTTATGCTCGCCTAGGGGCGGAGACTGCTGATCCGCTGAGGCGAAGACTTCCAGCACCCAACGGCGAGTCTGGCGGTAC
This sequence comes from Microthrixaceae bacterium, assembly GCA_040878245.1. Classification (GTDB taxonomy): domain Bacteria; phylum Actinomycetota; class Acidimicrobiia; order Acidimicrobiales; family Microtrichaceae; genus IMCC26207. The sequence continues at coordinate 57 of JBBDMQ010000089.1, read as the reverse complement.
TGGCGGGGCTTGGGACCGGTCTATGCGCTGTGTTCAGGTAAGCCTTGCGGAACTCGA
>JBBDMQ010000088.1:0-1208 GCA_040878245.1 Microthrixaceae bacterium | reverse complement strand
GGACCCCCTATAGGGGGTCCCTCGCAAGACAAAACGAGGAAATGAGGGGCTAAAGACAAGCGGTTGCTATACCTTCCGCTCATGCAGGAATCTCCTGAGTCGCGCTACTTGGCCCTGCCGAGCCGAACTTGGGCAAATCGATTTGCCGGGCTGGGAGCTTCTCTTCTCGTCCTAGGGCTATTGCTCGGTTTGCTCGTTGCTACCCAAGAGACATTTATGAATTCACGGGATTTGCCGGTGAATACTTGGCTCCGCAACCTAGGTATGTCGACCCCTTGGCTGAGCAGTTTGGCAGAGGGCCTGTCATGGATTGGTTCTGGAGCGCGAACCATGCCGCTAGTTCTGATTACCTGTGCTCTATTGGTGCTCTTTAAAAGGTGGCCATGGGCTTTGTTCCTTCTTGCAAGCTCGCAGCTTGGCTTCTTGATCTCAAACCTGATCAAGTATTTGGTTGGTCGTGACCGCCCGCCTTGGGGAGAGTTCACCGCTCGGCAAACAGGCACATCTTTCCCTTCGGGCCATACGTATGCGGGTATCGTGAGTTGGGTGGCCATCGGCATTGTTGTGCTGTATTTTTTTCCGAAACGCTGGTCTCGCGTAGTCGCCTCTGTTTTGATCACCATTGGCATCTGTATCGGGCCGAGCAGATTGATCCTTGCTCGGCACTGGGTTACTGACGTCCTCGGTGCTTGGCTTCTCTCCGCCGGCTGGTTGTTGCTTTGTTGGGCGGTCTTTTTATGGGTGTTTGCTGATCGCTTAACTGCAGTGCACCAAAGTCAGGGCTCGATTATGGGAAAGAACAGGTCGAATTGATCGAGTAGCGATACAAAGATTTCGAACGGCTCCCGCTGACCATCGACTGTGAACTGCTCTAAGGCGATGGCCTCCTCGACGGTAGCTAGCTCGCTACTGAGTTTGATGAATGTTTGCACCGTTGTGCGAATGATGGGCAGCAAATTTGGGGTGTCATTGGCCCCGGATAGCCTGCGGTGGCGAAGCGTTCCGTTCCCTATAAACACCTGAAATGATTCAGCCCGGTCAGTGAACTCAATCGTGAATTCAACAGCGTGTTCGCTAGCGAGCGGGCCATTGAGTTTGACTGCGCAATTGTCGAGCACCATCTCAGGAGTCATGGCCGCCATTACATCGAGACTGACTGCACCTCGAACGCCGGGCAGCGATGGCGTGCCGTTTCTCAACTCGCTGGC
>JBBDMQ010000087.1:0-6266 GCA_040878245.1 Microthrixaceae bacterium | reverse complement strand
TTCTGACCTCGAGCGGGATCATTGCCTAGCTTGTTCTCTGGTGACCCCATAGGAACTGGGGCCACATACTCAGCCACAGCCTCTCGGGTGAGATCAATGGAATTGACCCCAAGAAGGCCCACAAAATACGTTGGAATTGTAGCCTTCACCTTGACCCTTAGGCGGTTTGGATTGGGCTCTTGGGTCACCGTGACTGTTGCGTTTGAGGCATTTCGAAATCCATTTTGCCCAGTCAGGGAACGAGCAGTTGTGGTAGCGGAGGAAAGGTCACCCGGCAGAAAGGCCGCACCCGCATGAGCTCCAGCATCAGCTGATCGCTGGATCTTTTCGGCCTGAAACCACCAGTTTGATAAGTCCACTGCGAAACCGGCAAAGCCCATCAGCATTATGAGAGTCAGAGCAAACCAGATCAGCACTATTCCACGCTCGCTGCGCTGATCAGGTTTCCGTAACTTTTTTGGGTTCGGTTCTAAGTCGGATTTCTTGTGATACCAGAGCATCAACTTCAGCCTCCGGCACACTGATCGCTCGGAAGCGGCTCAAGACGCATCACTGTATGGCCAGTCACTGTTCGCGTGGAACCAAAAAATCCGGTGATGTACTTGTGGTTCACCTGAACGAAGACACCGATGGTGTCTACCGATACCCCGCAGGCATCGGCGTTGGTCCAACTACCGGTGGTTTGAGTCATTGACTTCGTCGTTGGATTCCAAGAAAATTTCACACAACTTGAGCTGCAACCTCCTGCCATCGCATCTCCGGGATAACCCCCAAAGGGAGCTCCATCAGTTGCAGCAGGATCGACCTTATAGATTGCCATTCCAACCGGGGTGCCGTTGGTGAGTACCCTGAGATCGGCCGAAGTTGTGATCGCAATCTGTGTCAGGGCCGTATTTTGAGAAACTGCCACGAGGCCAGCCTGTGCATAAGCAGTGGCAGCAAGACGGGTACCGCTGCGCGTAGCTGCAGTTGAAGTTGAGTATGAAGTAAACAGCATTCCAAATTCGATAATCCCCACAACAATGAGGATCATTACGGGCATAACCATCGCTGCCTCTACCATGACCGCACCTTGTTGTGGCCTGCGGTGAACAGATTTCAGGCGGTCAAGGACTAGTTTCACCGTCTAGGTATCGGCATGAAACAGTTCCACCTTTAGGTCATATGGCCCAGTCCAGCGAGCCTCGGTCCTCAGTTGATGTTTCGGCTCTCTACAGGACTGTACGAACAAGTACTTGCGCTGCTTGCATCGCAATCTGATCAGTATTGAGCTGAGGGTCGAATATGTGCCGAATAAAGCCTGCGAAAATCTGACCAAGAAATACGTCGGCAACTATTTCCGGGTTTGGGATCTCCGGGACGTTCTCCTCGAGTAGCACTAAGACCCCAGATCGAAAAAGTTCCAGCATTGCCGAACCAGTTGGAAGCGCTACAGCCTGATTTCGCAGACCCTCGCCAAGGAGAAGCCGCAAAACCTGCTCTTCTTCAAGCGCTCCGAGCCAAAACAAATTGAAGACTGCAGTCAATCGCTGCGGTACCGAATCACCAGAATTCAGCAAACTGCTGTGATCTTGGTCTGCTAATCGGCTCTCATAACGGCGTTCTTCAAAGACGCTTTCTAGCAGCGCGTCCTTTGACGGGAAGTAGTGATAGATCGCTGCAACCTGCACCCCACAAGCAAGGGCTAGTTGGCGCATACTCATAGCGGCGGAGCCTTCTTCAGACATCAAGCGCAAAGCCTCGTCAAGAATCCGGTCACGCTGCTTCATAGCGGTCTCAGTGCTCCACGGGGCATCCTGCCCCAGGGGTGAAGGTGGCCGGAAGGTGATTGAGAGCAAGAACTAAGGTTGAATTCCCGCGGGAAGGAACTGCATCTGTTGGAACTGTGATGTCTGGGAGACGAGTCAAGAGTTCTTGAAATACTGTCGTGATCTCCATGCGAGCCAGGTTTGCTCCCAAACAAAAATGAGGTCCAATCCCAAATGCAAGATGTGGATTCGGGTTTCGAGTCACATCGAACTCGTCGGGGTTTTCAAACACTCTGTCATCACGGTTCGCACTGCCATAGAGCATCAAGATGCGATCACCCTCATGTAGTTCTGTATTGCGATAGGTGTGATCAACCGTGACAGTTCGTATAAATCCGAGTACAGGAGTTACGTAGCGAAGAATCTCATCCACGGCGCGCTCCATAAACTCCGGGTTCAGCAAATTGTCGAGCACAAGCTGTCGCTGCTTTGGAAAACGACTCAGAGCAACGAGTCCACCGGTCAGGGCGTTACGCGTTGTTTCATTGCCTGCAACCATCAGCACAACAAGAAAGGCCAAAAGCTCGTCATCCTGTAGTCGAACCTCTTCGGCCATCCTTGCCAACGACGCCTCATCGAGGCCTTGCGTGGCCTTATATTCCTTCGTTAGACCTCCCTCGTCGAAAGCTTGAGTAAGAAGTGAGATCAGGTCGCCCTGTGGCTGTGCTCGTCGCTCTGCAATCAGTTCCAGTGTCATCTCTGCAAATTCGCCGAAAGCAACCGCAGCTGCAAGCAACTGAGGAGAGTCCGCTTCTACGTGACCGTCACCGTCCATCATTGCATCCGACCAACCATACATAGACATGCGCTGGCTGGGATCAAGTCCCATGAGCTCACAGATGATGATCAGAGGAATGTGAATTGCGAAGTCAGAGACAAAGTCAACATCGCCTTGGGCCTCCATGTCGTCAATGATCTCCTGCGTGAGTTCACGCACATGGGGGATCATCTCTCGAACCTGCCGAGGCGTAAAGCCCTTGTTAATGAGCCGGCGCTGCCGAACATGTTCCTCGCCATCAAGAGTAATAATGGACATGTCTCCGGCGATCTTTGGCCTGACTCCGAACCGACTGCAATAAGTCACCTCATCACGGCTGATGGCAAAGACGTCTTCATGGCGGGGCGCAATATATAAATCGTTTGCCGAGTCGTAGTGGAGCGAATCCAAGTTACGCAGCCAGGTAAACAGGTCATAAGGGTCGTCGAAAACCCGTGGATCATTAAAATCGGTGTTTGAAAAATCCACTTCAGACCCGGTGACCGTCATGAAGACCCCTTGTGTTTGGTGAAAAACTTAAGTACCGAGGACTTACCCCGTGACAAGCACACTAAAGCATACCGAACGTTCGTTCAAGAGCGATTTCATAGGGAATCTCGTAGTTTCTAGGTGTAACCTTCGAAAATGTCCATCACCTCCGAACCTCAAGCTTCACTTGTTCTGCCAGCAGACCCAGCTCTGCGACTCAAGGACACACCAAGCTTTGACACCTTCGATCCTCGAACCAATTTGCTGATTACCGAGGTAGAAGAAATGAGCTCCGAGCAGGTACTGCAGGCCGTGGAGCGTGCTCGAAAGATTGGCACCGCATGGTCATCTCTGACGTATAAAGAACGTACGCGCCACCTGCTCAAAGTTAGAGATCAGTTGCTGAACTCTGCCGAATCACTTGTTGACACTATTTGCGCCGAGACCGGTAAGCAGCGAGCCGAGGCAGTTACAACCGAGTTGATGGCAGTCTGCGAGACCATTGGATGGTACGCAAAAAATGGCGCTAGGGCGCTTCAGCCTCAGAGCGTTTCGCCAGGAGTTATGGCACATAAGAAGGCGTGGAAGCGCTACGAGCCACTTGGCGTGATTGGCGTCATCAGCCCGTGGAACTATCCCTTCACCTTGTCTATGACACCGGTCATTACCGCACTTTTTGCTGGGAATACGGTGGTGCTTAAGCCTTCAGAGGTAACACCCACCGTCGGGCTAGCCATTGGCAAACTCTTTGATGATGAGAACTGGGGTGAAATCCTTCAAGTAGTTACTGGCGGTGGTGCCACTGGTGAGGCGCTCGTCAGAAGCGGGGTCGATAAGATTTGCTTCACTGGTTCCGTGAGCACTGGTAAGCGAGTTATGGCTGCAGCGGCAGACAACCTCACTCCAGTTCTACTTGAACTTGGAGGTAAAGATCCCATGATCGTTTGCGCAGATGCGGACTTAGGGCGGGCATCAAAGGGAGCCGTCTGGGGTGCCTTCCAAAACTCTGGTCAAACCTGCATGTCGGTAGAACGTTTCTACGTCGATCAATCTGTCTTTGAGGAATTTCTTGAGCTCGTCCTGAAAGAGACTGCGCAGATTCGTCAAGATGCAAGTGGTGGCGATATTGGTTCGATGACATTTGCTCCACAAATCAAGATCGTCGAAGACCACCTTGCTGATGCAGTGAAAAAGGGGGCTCGGATAGTGGCTGGCGGCAAACGTCTTGAGAAGACAGGACTGTGGTTTGAGCCGACTGTTCTTGTCGATGTTGACCACACCATGAGCATCATGACCGAAGAAACCTTTGGGCCAGTCATGCCGATTATGTCAGTGGCCGACACAGAGGAAGCCCTCCGCCTTGCGAATGATTCAGTGTACGGACTCAACAGTTCGGTCTGGACCACAGACGCTGAACTCGCCCATTCGGTCGCTAATCGCCTAGAGGCCGGAAACGTTTGCATTAACGATTGCATTGTCTCCTATGCAATACCGGGGCTACCTTTCGGCGGTGTAAAACAGTCGGGTATCGGTCGTGTGCACGGAGCAGAAGGTCTACGAGAATTTTCAGCGCTGAAGTCAGTCATGTCAACGAGGGTAAATGCACCTCGCGAACTTTGGTGGTTCCCTGTACCGCAGGCTCTTGAGGCGCTTGGCGTGCAGTCGATGCGAGCGCGATTCGGATCGACACTCGCCACTCGAACCAAGCGATATCGCCGCAACAAGTAAACAGCCATGACCTAGTCGGTCTGGGTCAAGGTGCGCAGCAGGAGTCGTGCCACGGCGTCTGCAGGTGGAGAGATACCCCCACTCAAAGGCTCTACCGAGCAAAACACCTCGGTGACCCCCGAGGAGCGTCCCTGCATGGTGAGCAATACAGAGCTCGTTGGTTCTTCTACAAACTCAATGACAATTTCTAGAAGTCCTGCTGCCGGATCCAGATAGCTGATCTCGCCGAGATCATGGGCCATGTCGATCAATAACATGAGCGTCTCCGAAGCTGGTGCTTTCACCTGCAGCGTGAAGTCATCGAGCAAACAGATTTCTACTTGGCTTGGCTGTTCTAATTTAGGAAGTGGGGGAGGGGTAGGGGTCCTACTGTTGAGGAGTTGATAGGCGTTTGTGAGCGCCATGGTCAGCAATGCAGCCTCATCCTGGGAGCTGTGGTCAGGGTGGTTACGCAGAAGAAGCTGCCGGTAGTGGGCCCGAATCTGTCCTGGCGAGGATTCAGAGGTCACACCGAGTAGTGACAGGGCCTTCTCGATGGCATCGGCAGTTGGCTTGTCTGGCTCCGCTCGCATTACCGACTCCGAACTACAGGAGTAGTCACGCGAGCGTATTCAGGAAATCTTCAATTGCCGAAGTGAAATGGTCATTTTTGTCCCCTGCGACCATATGCCCCGCTCCAGATACATCTACAAACTTGGCATCCGGCCGAAGGTCCAGGAACTCCTGAGCAGTCTCTTCACTCACCAGATCAGACATACGACCTCGAATAAGAAGGGTCGGCACAGTGAGAGCGAGAGTAGCTTCTATGAACACCTCAGAGTCTGCGCCAGTGCCGATGGGAAGTGGTCCAAGCAGAATGTTTGGGTCCCAGCGCCATCGCCATCTGCCGTCTGAGTCAAGCCTGAGACTATGTGCCAGCCCAGACATGTCTGCGGGGCGCCGGCGATGCGGTTGATACTGGGCAATGGCATCTGCCGCCTCTTCCAACGAGCCAAAGCCAGTTTCTGCACGTTCCAACATGAACTGAAGGATTCGATCGACCCCAACTTGTTCCATTCGGGGAGTGATATCAACAAGGACTATTGCGGAACAACATCCAGGCCGCAAGATTCCTTCTGCTAGCAAACTTGCCTGACCACCAAGTGAGGCACCAACTACGACCGGCGCTGATCCAGTGATTTTGCGGAGCTCTTCACAAACGTCAACTAAATCCTCGGCAAATCGAATGGTTGAATAATCCTTGTCAGTTGGGCGAGCGGAATAGCCATGTCCTCGTTGGTCATAAGAGGCTGCGTACCATCCCTGCTCTGCAAGAATTTCGGCAGTCCCACCCCAGCTGTGCCGGGTTTGACCGCCACCATGAACCAACAGCACTGCAGATTCAGCAGGATTGCCCCAGGATTCAGCAGCAATGGTCATGCCGGTACGAACTGTGAAATCTATGAGTTGGGATTGAATCTGAGACATGAAGACTCTGAACAGTT
>JBBDMQ010000086.1:0-6301 GCA_040878245.1 Microthrixaceae bacterium | reverse complement strand
CCCTATGACACAGCTCATTGGGAGCATCCCAGTCCCACCCTTTCAGGAACTCGTCCTTGGACCGCTGCATTTTCGATTGTATGGACTGTGTATCGCCTTAGGAGTTCTTGCCTCGGTAACGCTCGCTCGGAGGCGTTGGGCAGATCGTGGTGGCGACCCAGAAGACATCACCACTATCTGCCTGGTTGCTATTCCTGCAGGCTTAATTGGGGCACGGCTCTACCACGTCCTGACGGATTGGCCCGACCTGTACTCAAACGGTCGTTGGTGGCCCGATGCCTTCATGGTTTGGAAAGGTGGGCTTGGCATCCCTGGGGGAGTCATGCTTGGTGCGTTGGCAGTTGTGCTGATGGGTCGCCGCATGAACCTAAACGTAAGACTGTTGGCTGATGCTGCCGCTCCTGCTCTACCCATTGCGCAGGCAATCGGGAGATTTGGGAATTACTTCAATCAGGAACTCTATGGTGGCCCCACTGATCTTCCTTGGGGTTTGCGCATTGACAATCCCCCTTTGTCCTATGCGGCAGGCACACTCTTTCATCCCACATTTTTGTATGAAGCGCTATGGAATCTCTGCCTAGCTGGGCTCATTGTTCTGCTAGGAAAGACGTTGGTGCTGAAGCCCGGCAGGTGGTTTGCGATCTACCTCATGGGCTATGGCCTTGGACGCCTATGGGTTGAGTCGCTTCGCATCGACTTTGCAAATGAGATATTGGGGCTGCGAGTCAATACTTGGATTTCTCTGTTCGCCATCCTCGGCGGCACGATCTGGTTGTTCTGGAAGGGCAGCCCTGTTGACTCCACCGCCACTGCAGAGCTTCGCGCCGGTGGTGACCCCTTAGGGTCGTTAATCGAAGGGCCACCCCAAATGGCTGCGACTGATCCAGAAACTGCGACTGATCCAGAAACTATGACTGATCCAGAAACTATGACGGGGGGTTCTGCAGACTCAGAGGAAACTTCCCCTGATCTGATCGCAGAATTGGGGCCAAATCTGAACAGCCCAAGTCCCGAAGGCTCGGTTGCTCAGAGCAATGCAAGCCAAGTTGCGGACGGGGTCAACCCACAAGAAACAACCTGACGCGCCAAAATGGCCGAAGGTCTCTGGGTGCGCCGTATGACCAGTCCAGTGTGGATCTTTCTGACCACGAATCTCTGGCCCTAGGCCCCAGTGGCAAGGGTCGTATTTTCCCCAGCCGGGAACTACGCCGGCTAACTCCGGGAACTGTGGCCGAGTGGCCATTTTCCAGGTACTTGGGTCAATCAAAGTAGGAGCCAGCATCTCTTGGGCGAACAGGGCGAGATCGGCTGCTGAACTCACTGCGTCCTTGGCTGCAGATCCCTCAAGGCTGGTGGCTTCCATGCCAAGAGTGTTGAGTACCGCCTCGGTGAGATATTGCTCAAAGGGCATGGCAGCTGAATCTGCTACATGCTGAGCGGCAACCTCATAGCCGGAATTCGAATAGATGCGCCGGGTCCCGGGAGGGGCGAGTACCTGATAGGTCTCGAAATCCAACCCTGAACTATGACAAAGAAGGTGACGCAGGGTTGCTCCGGGAGGACCTATGGGATCCTCGAGCGATACCGTCCCCTCTTCAACCGCCACAAGAATGGCAAGTGCGCTCAGCAACTTGGTGACCGAGGCCAATTCAAAACGGTGCTGCTGGTCTCCATAGCTGCCAAGAACCCCGGTTTGGTTAACTACAGAGCACGCGACGAGGTGAGCACCCCATGAATCAATAGTTTGAACAACCTCAGTAGTCATAGACGTCCCTCGCCTCTCTGCGGAATACGGCCTTGGGGCTTTGTGGGGGTAGCCTCTCCATCATTACAACGATCCTGAAGTGGACATGACAAAAACTTTTGAACAGCTCGGCGTTGACCCTGACCTCTGTCACGCCCTCTCTGAGCGGGGTATCACAACCGCATTCCCCATCCAAGAGATGTCAATACCCGACATCCTTGCCGGTCGAGACGTCTGTGGGAAAGCCAAAACTGGTTCTGGTAAAACACTTGCGTTTGGGCTACCCATGTTGCAGATCTTGCCAAAGGCTAAGCCGGGCAGACCAACTGGCATTGCACTAGTACCAACTCGTGAATTGGCAACACAGGTGCGAGATGAGCTCTTGCCACTTGCGCATGCTCGAGGAATTCGGATCACAGCAATATACGGCGGTGATCCAATTGAGAAGCAGATTAAGGCTTTGAAGGACGGTGTCGACTTAGCGGTGTGCACACCGGGACGCGCCATTGATCTCATTGAGCGTGGAGATTTATCCGTGGAGGATGTCAAGAACGTCATTATTGACGAGGCAGACCGGATGGCAGATATGGGGTTCCTTCCGCAGGTGGAATGGATTCTTCGCAACGTCGAAGTTGGTCACCAGACTTTGCTGTTCTCAGCCACACTCGATGGCGCTGTTGACACTCTCGTGCGGCGATATCAGCATGAACCAGCTCGCCACGAGGTTGAGTCCAAAGGCGCAACTGTTGAGCAGATGACTCATCGGTTCATCACGGTTCATGAGATGGACAAAGCCAAAGTGGCGGCAACAATTGTGGCCGCAAATGGAAGAACGATGATTTTTTCGAACACCAAGCATGGGGCTGATCGCTTGGCTGACAAGCTTGATGACCTTGGAGTGTCGGCACAAGCTATTCACGGCGATCTTCGTCAGAACATGCGCGAGCGTGCACTGTCTAATTTCTCTGCAGGAAAGCTTCAGGTTCTCGTTGCTACTGACGTTGCGGCCCGCGGAATCCACGTGGATGATGTCGATGCGGTGATTCACTATGACCCGCCTTCAGACCATAAAAACTATCTGCATCGCTCAGGGCGCACTGCTAGGGCAGGCGAGAATGGGCTAGTGGTGTCGTTGGTCTTGTGGAATCAGGAGCTTGAAGTAAAGCGAATCCAAAAGCGCCTTGGACTGGATATCCCAATCGTAGAAATGTTCTCAAACGACCCGCGGCTGCAAAACCTGGCGGCCTGGGACCCAGACAGTCTGTCTTGATGACGACTCCCTAATCGCCGGGCTATTACTAGTGAGTGCTTGCAAGGTGATGCAGGACTGCAATGGCGCTCAATCCGTCGAGAACCAAATTCTCGGAAACAATCTGTTTGAGTCGCTGAGTGCTGACCCATTCAACATGTTCGGCCTCCTCCGAGCATGCAGGCCCAACTTGTTCGCCACCCTCGGCTGCAAAAACCCAAAAACGCTGTGTTGATTGTCCAGCGTTGGGGCTGAAGTACTGCAATAAACGCATCGGGCCGGGTGACCAACCCGATTCCTCAATGCATTCTCGCCGCGCCGCTTCTTCGGGATTTTCTCCCGGCTCAATCATTCCGCCCGGAACCTCAAAGCTCCATTGGTTGCTCAAAAATCGATGTCTCCACATCAACATGACCCCACGTTCAGGGCAACTGACAAGAACCCCTGCAGCATCGAATGAAGAAATTGCATGATGCTCATAGCGGTGTCCGGCCGGAGTCTCAACTTCGACAAGAGACAGCGTCACCCAATCGCTCTCGTAGACGTTGCGCTGACCATGAACCGTCCATTCCATCCGCCGCCCAACCCCCTGATCGTTCTCCTCGCCTAGCCAAGTCATGAACGAGCCATACAGCAGATCTCTGCAGGCATCGCTCACCCGATCCTCAACTGCCGACAGACTAGAGCAGATGAGCGCTGCTACTTCCTCCACTCGCGTTCATGAGCGCATTCATGATCATGAAAAATCTCTTGAACCCCAACAGCGCAAAGAAACTGGAGTGCATTACACACCACTGCCATTGTCGAGGTTCTTGGTAGAAAAAGGTATCTCGGCACTTGGCCGAACTCCGCTTCAGATTTGCGATCCAACCTGTGGCGCTGGTTCATTTCTGATTGCAGCGGCGGATGCCCTCGCCGACCGTGGAGTTGCAGTTCCAGAGATTATTGAGCGCAGGCTATTTGGTGGAGAGATCAGCCCGGCCGCAGCAGCGGTGGCTCAGGACTCGCTTCGTTCTTGGGCGGAGCAGCGCATTGGAGTTGCGGCAGGGTCCCGGCTACGGCCGAATATCGAAATCGGAGATATGTTGTTGCGTCGGCCTGAAGACTGGGCTGGCCGCCCCGCTTCTGGATGGGAACTCGTGGTGGGTAACCCTCCTTTTCTGAGCCAGCTTGCGACTCGTACCACTCGCAACGAACAGGTACGCAAGCAAGTGCGGCAACGCTTCGGCGACCTCGGCAATTACGCCGATTCTGCGTCGCTGTTTCTGCTTGGAGCAGCTGAGATGCTTTGCGATGGCGGTGTGGTTGTGCTGATTCAGCCGCAGTCGTTTCTCTCGACACGGGATACTGCCTCCGTCAGACAAGCTTTGCTGGCAAAGAATGAGCTCTCGGGTATGTGGGCAAGTGAATCCTTGCTCTTTGATGCGTCAGTTCGTGTCTGCGCTCCAGTTCTTCGGCGGAGGCAACAGAACACAGGTTACAAAGTTGACCAGAGCAGCAAACAGAACCAGAGTGCAAGCGTTCAAGTGTGGTGGGGAGGCCAACGAACAACGCTCCATGAAATTGCGCCGTTCGTTGAGCCGCAGCCTCTGGCCGATGACTCGTGGGGGCCTCTGCTAGCACGCGCTCACGGAGTGCCATCAATTGCGTCTAGCGCCGGACCTCGGCTGGGCGAAATTGCCACAGCTACTGCCGGGTTCAGAGACGAGTTCTATGCATTACTTGAATGCGCTGTCGACCTAGACGAGTCAGGCCTTGCTGCGCTCAGTAGCGAAACCACTAGCCCGCTCATCACTGTTGGCATGATTGATCCGGGCAGGCAGAGTTGGGGAGTGAAAGCGCGCAGGTTTGGGGGGCGTCAGCAACTCGCTCCTGCAGTCGACTTTCGAGCACTCGCTGCAGCTCACCCACGGATTGCTCACTGGGTCACGGCAAGACAAATCCCAAAGGTTCTTGTAGCTACGCAAACTCGAGTAGTCGAAGCAGTTGCCGACCAATCGGGAAGTCTGATTCCAGTGACACCAACCATAAGTGTTGAGCCCAAACTAGCGCTGACAGATGGGCCATCAATCTGGCATCTGTTGGCTGCTCTACTCGCTCCGCCAGTATCTGCGAGAGCCTTGTCCTCGCACCTTGGTGCAGGACTGTCCTCGGGTGCGCTGCGCTGGTCGGCACGCTCTGTCTTAGAAGTCGAACTTCCTGGTGATTCGGCAATATGGTCACGAGGAGCCGTCTGTGCGCAAGCCCTCAACAACTGCGAGAGATCTGAAATACCAAAAATGCTTTCAGAACTGGGCAAAGTCATGTGTGATGCCTACGGCCTTGAGCAGTGTGACCCCGTCTACGAGTGGTGGCTAGAACTTGCGCTTCGTGCTGCAAGGCCTTGAATGCAACTTGGGTTGTGAGTTGATTTTCTTTGTTCCGCTTGACCGAAAGGGTAAGCACTGTGAGACAATGAACTGATCATCAGGAGTGGCCCTTCGGGGTCCGGCAACCTGGGACGGACACCCAAGGTGCCTTCTCGCTTCGGCGAGGATGTGGCAGACCGCGCAGGTTCGCAACCAAGTGTCCGAAGCTGTTCGCTGACGCGGACAGTCCTAGCTGTCGGCCATCGCATGGCCACATCTGAAGAGACAACACCATGCACAAGCGCAGTCAAAGCATCATTAGTTGATAGTGAACCCTCTCGTGAGTCCAAGACCAGAACAACTCAACCAAAAATCCCGCCCGCCAAGCGGCGCGTGGCAACTTGGCGACCCCATTGGCGGTCGGAACTTTCACTCGGTAGTAGCAGGTCGCGGCTTTCAACTCGAGGGTGGGAGTGCGCTGCGCCAGCTTGATCTGGCCTACGAGACTTGGGGCACTCTCAACGAGTCAGCATCAAATGCTGTGCTGATCTGTCACGCGTTGACTGGCGATAGTCATGCGGCAGACCACTCAGAGGCTGGTCACCCTGCGCCCGGTTGGTGGCAGGCACTTATAGGGCCTGGGTTGGCAGTAGATACCAATCAGTTCTTTGTTGTCTGTGCAAATGTGCTCGGTGGTTGTCAAGGGTCGACTGGCCCAGCATCCATCAACGCAGCCACCGAGGCTCCGTACGGCTCAAGCTTTCCTGTAGTGACCATTCGAGACATGGTGCGAACACAAGCATCACTTGCAGATGCACTTGGCATTCAAAGGTGGCGCTGCGTTCTCGGTGGCTCAATGGGTGGTATGCAGGCTTTGGAATGGGCCGTCATGTACCCCGATCGAGTTGCTTCCATGGTCCTTACCTCCTCGACTACCGAGGCCTCAGCGCAGCAAATTGC
>JBBDMQ010000085.1:0-6304 GCA_040878245.1 Microthrixaceae bacterium | reverse complement strand
CCAGGCAATCACATCGTTAGCCCATCCGGCCTGAGCCATGATTGGGTTGAGTCGTGTAATCAGGTAAACACCTGCAGTCACCATGGTTGCGGCGTGTATCAGCGCCGAGACTGGGGTTGGTCCTGCCATTGCATCCGGCAGCCACACAGCAAGTGGCAACTGTGCAGACTTGCCTACCGCCCCTAGGAAGAAAAGCAACGCAATCGCAGTTGCGGTACCCGCAGCAATCATGGGAGCTGCGGCGCCAATATCTACATAGTTAATTGATCCGACAGTCACCCACACCAAGAAAGTGCCAAGCATGAACCCAAAGTCGCCAATTCGATTAGTGACAAAGGCCTTCTTACCGGCCGAGGCATTTGCCGGGTCGGTATGCCAGAACGAGATGAGCAGATATGAACAGGTGCCAACTCCTTCCCAGCCAAGGAAGGTAAGCAGCAAGTTGTCGCCAAGAACGAGCAACAACATAGAGGCCAAGAACAGATTGAGGTACAAGAAGAATTTGGAGAATTTCTCGTCCCCCTTCATGTACCCAATGGAATACAGGTGAATCAGTGCACCGATGCCAGTAATAAAGAGACACATCAAGATGCTCAGCGGGTCCGCCAAGAAGCCAATATTCACTTCGAAGCTGCCCGAAGGAATCCAGGTGAACAGAGTCTGGGTAATTTCACGCTCTTCTTCAGGAAGTGCGAGAAGATCAAAGAAAACTTTGACCACAACCAAAAAACTCAATGCAACTGCTCCAGTGCCCCACCAACCAGCGCCCGGGTCGCCAAGCTTCCTGCCCGCTACAAGCAGGACAAGAAACCCGAACAGGGGAAGACATGGAATCAGCCAGATCAGATTCATCAGTTCAACCCCTCAACAAAGAAATATCGTCGGCGTTAGCGCCTTGTCTGCGGCGCATGATCGCCACGATGATCCCCAGCCCAACCACTACCTCGGCTGCTGCAACCACCATGACAAAGAAGACGATTGCTTGACCCGCAATGTCATCGAGGGCTTGCGCAAAACTCACGAAGGTCAGGTTGACTGCGTTCAACATCAACTCCACGCACATAAACATCACGAGTGGGTTTTTGCGGGTCAGTAAGCCAACGGCACCAATCGTAAAAATCATCGCTGCAAGGACTAGATACCAAGTTTCGTTTAAGGCCAGCATCAGCGCAGTGCCTCCTCGGTGGTCTCGGCATCATCAGCCAAGGACCCATCATTGATGGGTTCGGTATTTTCCTCGTCGGCAAGCTCAGTCTCGACGCCGGCAGCAGCTTCATATTTCGCAAGCAGTAGATCTGCTGTAGTTCCCTCGGGAAACTCATCAACATCAATGGCTGATCCGGCTTTACGGGCTAGAACTACTGCCCCGACAACAGCAACGGTGAGCAACACAGAAGTGATCTCAAAGGCAAACACGTAATCAGTGAACAGGACCTTGGCTAGGGCGTTGACATTGGGCTCGGAATCATCAATTGCTGCCAAAGAGGAGGCTTGACCGGTGACCCTCGAACCAACCGACAAAAGTGCGGTCAAACTCAATCCAAGAATCGCTAACCCTGCCGCAAGGGCAACTGGGCGCTGACCCAAGATTGGCTCGCGCTCAAGGCCTTCGGCACGGTCAACCCCTAACAACATGATGACGAACAAGAAAAGGATGACAATTGCCCCGGCATACACAATCACTTGAATGGCTGCCAAGAAATAGGCGCCCTGCTGAATAAATAGCACCGCAACACCAAACAGAGTTGCAACCAAGCTAAGTGCGTTATGCACCGGGTTGCGCAATAGGACCACCCCTAGGGAGCCTGCCAAACAGATGGCAGCAGTCAACAGAAAGGTAAACATCTCAACCCTCACCGGCGAAGGCCTCGCTTCTTGGTTGAGGATTCATCAGCTGAGAGATCAAAGTGACCAGCAGCTTGGGAAAGAGTTTGAGATTCAGCCTCGGTATCATGAGTCTGGTCTGGGGACATCCCCCCCTGAACAGGAACAGTGGCGAGTTCTTTGCCTACACGCTGCGGTTCCCGCACCCCGTAACCAAGCTCTCCTGCCCACGCAACGATTCCAACAAAGTTGGCGTCTCCGCTCGGCGAGGTCGCTCGCATCCACCCGGAGCTATCTTGAGCAGGGTCGAAGCCGCCTGACCAATTCTCCCAAGGCAGTTGTTGCGGGTGACCGGAATCATCAACCAACAGTTCTTCTTTGGTGTAAATAGCGTCAGCACGATTTGTAAACGCAAACTCAAAGAGTTTGGTCTCGGTAATTGCCTCGGTAGGACAGGCCTCTACGCATAGGTCGCAGTGGATGCAACGCAGGTAATTGATCTCGTAAACGAATCCAAAACGTTCGCCGGGTGAGGTTGGATTCTCGGGATCATTATCTTGCCCACGCACGTAAATACAATTCGCCGGACATACACCTGCGCACAGTTCGCACCCGATGCACTTCTCCATGCCGTCCTCATAACGGTTCAACACGTGCCGACCGTGGAACCTCTCCGGCTTTGGGCGGGTCTCTTCGGGGTATTGGGTAGTCACGCGAGCACCAGTGGCTGACTTCACGCCAATCCACTTCTTGAGTACTACGCCGAACCCATTCAGGTAGCCCATTAGGACCCTTCTCCCGGCAGCGAAAGTGCCGAACGTTTAGCCGCTGAAGCGCGAATCGAAAGTACCAACAAAAACCCACCAGCAAGAAGACCAGCGATTGCCGCAAACACAGTCGCTGGCAGGTTCCAACCTTGGTCAGCAGCGACTCTGACAGCAGCCAAAACCAAGAACCATCCAAGTGCGGCCGGAATGAGCAACTTCCATCCTAGATCCATGACTTGGTCGTAGCGAAACCTTGGCAAGGTTGCACGGAACAGGACGAACATTGACAAGAAAACGAGCAACTTTAAGAAGAACCAGAAGAAGGGAAGTATGTAAACCCCAACAAAGTTAGTCAGCCCAAAGGTTGGTCCGGAAGGCCCTCCGAAGAACAGCGTCACGATAATTGCCGACATCGTGACCGTATTGAGGAACTCGGCCAAGAAGAACATAGCGAAGCGGAAGGATGAGTATTCGGTGTGGAACCCGCCTACGAGTTCTTGTTCTGCTTCAACCAAATCGAAGGGCGGACGATTGAGTTCGGCGGTCGCTGCAATCGTGAAGATGACAAATGGTATAAGACCAGTCATCCACACGTTCCAGCGGAACCCAGACTGACCATTCACAATGGCATTCGTCGATAATGACCCTGCTACGAGCAATACCGAGGCCAAGGCCAGTCCCAGTGCAGCCTCATAAGACACCATCTGAGCCGTAGCTCGAACTGAACCCAGTAGCGGGTACTTCGAACCAGATGCCCAACCGGCCAACATGATTCCGTAAACCGCTAGCGAGGACATGGCAAGAAATAAAAGTATTCCAATCTGCGGATCGGCAACCTGCATGAATGTCTGTTGGCCCAAGATGGTGACCACGCCATCAAGACCGTCGTTAAAGCTGCCCGCAATCGGCACAATCGCAAAGGTTAAAAAGGCTGGAATGAGAGACAAGAATGGCGCCAACTTAAAGACAAACGGATCTGCTTTCTCTGGCATGAGATCTTCTTTGAAGATCAGTTTCATGCCATCAGCAATTGTCTGAAACAAGCCGAACGGCCCTGCACGGTTCGGGCCAAAACGATTCTGCATATCTGCAATGATCTTGCGCTCAAACCAGACCATCAAAATAACTGACAGCAAGAGTCCAAAAAATGCGACGACCACCTTGATGAGCACCACAAGCAGAGTGGTCAGTCCAACTTCGCCACTCAGTAACGGGTCATTAGCTAGAATTCCTGCCAACACAGGGGCATGAAGCATCGGTGTCATCTCAGCTCACCTCAACCCGAATTTCGCAGACCACGTCTTGTGCGTCTACTAACACGCCGGGGTCTGCACCCTCGAGATTATGACGAACAACAGCAGAACCCTTTGGCACTCCAGAGTCGACAATGGCTTGAGCAGTGATTGAACCATGAGGAGAACTCACGGTGACTTTGGTGCCGTTGTCTACCCCCAACGGAGCAGCGTCAGCAGGGCTGAGCCGCACAGAGGCAACGGGTGCTAGCGCAGCTGATGACTCACAGTGGTGAATATCGGTACCTTGATCATAAAGATTTCGGTTGACAACTAGGCGC
Source organism: Microthrixaceae bacterium (assembly GCA_040878245.1). Lineage (GTDB taxonomy): Bacteria > Actinomycetota > Acidimicrobiia > Acidimicrobiales > Microtrichaceae > IMCC26207. The sequence goes on along the minus strand of JBBDMQ010000085.1, from coordinate 2,140 downwards.
AGCGAGTAAGAACTCTGAGGTGCTACATGTGGTGCTTCCGGAGCAACAAAAGGAGCTGGGTCTAGGTCTAGCAGCAAGCCGTCAGCGGCCTCGGGCTGTGCCAATGCTGCTGTGGTGACTGCAGAGTGAACAGCAGAATGAGCAGTGAACTCATCCCAAAGTTCGTGAGCATCGCGTTCTACTCCCAATTCGGAGCCAAGTAGTAAGGCAAGTTCGGCAGCAATCATCCAGTCAGTGCGGGCCGTTCCGGGTGCTGTCACTTTCTGATGAAGGGTCGTGACCCGGCCCTCAAGGTTTGTATGAGTTCCCTCGCATTCAGCAAAACCAGCTACTGGCAGCACAAGGTCTGCCTGACGAGTTGAAGATGTCAGAAAGCGGTCGAGAGAAATCACCATACGGGCACCTGCTACCCCACGACGAGCTAGCGAGCGGTCTGCAAAATCTGCCAGCGGATCGGCCCCTAACAACACCAAAACATCAAGCTTGCTTGAGGCTCCGGCCAGCAATATCTGGGTGGTGTCCATACCACGATCAGCGGGCACAGAACCCCAAAGCTTGGTCCAGACCTGATCGACATCGGCGAGCGCAACACGCCCGGGAAGCATTCCAGGAGACAGCCCGGCCTCGAGAGCTCCACGAACGTTTGACCGACGAAGTGCTGTCAAGAACCTTGCCCCAGGAATAGCCTGTGTGATTGCGGATGCTGCTACAGCGACGCAATCTGCTGACTCGGCAAGGTTTGCCCTTCCGATCACTACATTCAGATGTAGATCGGCTGCTTGAAGCAGTGCTGTTGCTGCTGCGAACTCCTGCTCATCGATACCTGCCAAGCCTTGCTCAGGAAGATCTCCGCTGAGCAACGCCGCTACAAGTTTTGGTAGGTCGGCTGGCCGGTACTGAAGCGAGCTAGCGGTATAGGGCGAGAGCCCCGAACGCGCTGGGCTGAGTTCGATGATCCGAACTCCGTCTTCATCTGCGGCGTGCTTCAGGCGAATGTACAGAACCGAGAGCTCTTCTTTGGGGTCTGGTCCAATATAAAGAACCGTTGAGCCAGGAGCACAAACCTGATCAATAGTTGCACCCGGAAGGCCAAGCACAACCTCGGCGGCTAGCCCGTCGCCAAGCTGCGCATCAACATGATCTGTACCAAGAATTCCTTTTGCCAATTTGGCCCATGCATACTGCGACTCGTTGGTCAGATTCGCTCCACCAATCACCGCAATTGCGGAGGGGTCTGCAGAGCGAAGTGCGTCAGCGGCAGCGTTAAGTGCATCAGACCAGCGAATCGGTCCAAAAGTCCCATCGCTTCCAAGCATGAGCGGCTCGGTCAGGCGTTCCGAGTCATTGACTGCCTCAAACCCAAATCGGCCTTTATCGCACAGCCATGACCAGTTCACGGGGTCTGAATCGACTCCCTGATAACGCAACACTTGGTTACGACTGGACTGCACAGTGATACGACAACCCACGGAGCAGCTTGTGCATGTTGACTCAACCTCTTCAAGGTCCCATGGCCGTGCGCGGAACCGATACGGCTTGGCAGTAAGAGCGCCAACCGGGCAAATCTGCACGGTATTGCCAGAAAAGTAGGAACTAAATGGCTCATCTGGGAAGGTTGCGATCTCTGTGTTTGAGCCGCGATCTATGAAGTGAATCAGTGGGTCGCCGGCCACTTCTTTGGCAAACCGGGTACACCGATCGCACAAGATGCAGCGCTCACGGTCAAGGTAAACCGTTTCCGAGATGGCAATCGGCTTCTCATAGTGGCGCTTCTCTTCGACCCAGCGAGACTCCCCGGGCCCATAGGCCATCGTCTGATCCTGAAGAGGGCACTCGCCTCCCTTATCGCAGACAGGGCAATCAAGCGGATGGTTAGCCAGCAGAAACTCAAGAACTCCATCTTGGGCTTTCGACACCATCTCGCTAGTGGTGTCCACCACCATCTGCTCGGCTACAGGAATCATGCAACTCGGCTGCAGGGCAGGCCCGCGCCCAGTATCAACCTCGACGAGGCACATTCGGCACATGCCGACGGGATTCATCCGAGGGTGGTAACAAAACCTTGGAATATACGCGTCATTACGCTCGCAAGCGTCAATCAGAAGCTCACCGTTTTGCGCCGTTACTTCCCGGCCATCCA
>JBBDMQ010000084.1:0-6311 GCA_040878245.1 Microthrixaceae bacterium | reverse complement strand
ATGCGGCGTCAATTGGCCTGATGGTGCAAACAAACTTTGCGGGTCCTGCAGTTGCGCTCTCTGAATCCGCAGAGTTTCTGGCTACTCAGGGCAAGCCTGCCACGCTGCTTGTGCTGTCTTCTGTTGCTGCGGCGCGACCAAGAAAATCCAATTTTGTGTATGGTTCGACCAAGTCCGGGCTCGATTCATTTGCTCGTGGTTTAGGTGATGCTCTGGTCGGAACTCCGGTGCGAGTTGTTGTGTTGCGACCAGGATTTGTGAGATCACGAATGACTGTCGGGCTTGAACCAGCACCGTTCGCTTCAAGCCCCGAGCAAGTGGCAGTTCACGCGGCACGAGTGCTTGGTCGGCGAAGATCCAAAGATGTGGTCTGGGTGCCTGCAAAACTTGGTCCGCTGTTTGCAGTGTTGACCAATCTTCCCTCTGCGCTCTGGAGGAAGATCGCTGCGGAGCGTTAGCTCAGGGTTGGTAACTCTGCTTCCAGCCGCCGGGTTGTTCAGAGGCCTCATTTGCATCATCAAGCCAGAGGAAAAAGTCTGGAGGGCTGAGCTGGGTGCTGATCTGCGCCGAAACAAGCGCTGTCTGTGCTGCAATCGCTGTCTGTTCGCTTTGATGGGCCGCAATGCGTTTTTTGATTGCACGAGAAGACATCTTGGGTGCGCCTCGTTTGCGCTGAACTCCGCCGAGTTCTAAAGCGCAGGCAATGCAGATTGCAGGGCCAGAAGCCCCGAAGGGAAACACCACGCATCCAGAGCAATATTGGCTGCCGCAATGCTCGCAGATGATGTTTCCAGCAGTCATTGGATGTTTTACGCAGGAGTAAGCCACTCGCGAGATGTCGACCAAATATATAAAAAGCTTGAGGAACTCTGAGATTGAGGTGGTCTGAGGTGTCGCAGTGGGCGAGAATATGCACGTGACAGACGTTCCAAACATCCTCGCCACCCGTTATGCCTCGGCCCAGATGGGCCAGCTCTTTTCTGCCGAACATAAAGTGATGCTTGAGCGGCAGCTTTGGGTGGCCGTTATGAAGGCACAGCAGAGCCTTGGGATCGAGGTGCCCGATCAGGCAATTTCGGCTTATGAATTGGTGATTTCCCAAGTTGATCTTGACTCAATTAATGCACGTGAGCGAATTACCCGCCACGATGTGAAAGCCCGTCTCGAAGAGTTTTCTGAGCTTGCCGGATATGAGCATGCGCACAAAGGAATGACCTCACGCGATCTCACCGAAAACGTGGAGCAGCTTCAGGTACGGCTCGGACTACAGATTCTGTTGACTCAAAGTGTGGCTGCCTTGATGCACTTAGCCAGGCTGGCAACCGAGTTTGATCACACGGTCATTGTGGGCCGAACCCATAACGTGGCTGCGCAGGCCACTACTCTGGGCAAGCGCTTTGCCAACGCTGGTGAGGAACTTCTGATTGCTGTCAGGCGCCTCGAGGAATTGTTGGCTCAGTATCCGCTGCGAGGCCTCAAAGGTCCGGTCGGAACCCAGCAAGATCAGCTTGACCTGCTTGAAGGCGATAACGCTCGCATGCAAGAGCTTGAAGAAGCCTTTGCAGCTCATCTGGGCTTTGATCACACACTGCACAACTTGGGCCAAATTTACCCACGCTCACTTGACCTCGAGGTTGTGTCGACACTGGTGCAACTTGTAGCGGGGCCATCTTCACTCGCTGTGACTCTCAGGTTGATGGCTGGCAACGAGCTTGTTACTGAGGGTTTTAGACCCGGTCAAGTGGGGTCTTCGGCCATGCCGCACAAAATGAATGCTCGCAGTTGTGAACGCATCAACGGCTTTCGAATTATTTTAAATGGTCACCTCACCATGGCTGCTGGCCTTGCTGGAGAACAGTGGAACGAGGGTGATGTTTCTTGTTCGGTGGTCCGGCGCGTGTTGTTGCCCGATGCCTTCTTTGCAACAGACGGTGCGTTCCAGACACTGCTTGATGTGCTGAGTGGTTTTGGTGCGTACCCCGCAGTGATTGAACGCGAACTACAGCGTTACCTGCCATTCTTGGCCACAACAAAGGTGCTGATGGCTTCAGTGCGCGCTGGCGTAGGCAGAGAAGTTGCGCATGAGGCAATCAAAGAGTCTGCAGTAGCTGTAGCGCTCGAGATGCGGGAGCAAGGCAGCGAAGGGAATGACCTTGCCGAACGCCTCGCCGCAGACCCTCGCCTAGGTCTCGACCTGACGCAGCTTCAGTCCGCTCTGGGCTCACCGATTGAGTTTGTGGGCAATGCCATTCAGCAAACCGGTGCGTTTGTGCTTGCTGTTGAGCAGCTTGCTGCCAAATACCCAGAAGCAGCGAAGTATCAGGGTCAGGAGATCCTGTGAGCAGCCTGTCCATAGCTCCAGACCTTGGTTTGCCTCATGTTCACAGCGGCAAAGTTCGTGACTTATTTGATGCCGGTTCAGGCCGGTTGCTCATGGTGGCCTCTGATCGACTTTCTGCATTTGATGTCGTGATGAATGAGGCCGTACCAAATAAAGGTCGCGTACTGACTGCTATGTCTGCTTATTGGTTCTCTGAGCTCAGCGGGATCATTGGCAACCATCTGATTTCTACCTCGCTCGACTCGCTTCCGACTCAGGTGCAATTACCTGAACTCGCCGGCAGAATCATGTTGTGTACCCGTGCAGAGATGCTGCCAATTGAATGCATCGTTCGAGGTTTTGTTGCCGGATCAGCCTGGAAGGAATACAGCACTCACGGAACAATTCATTCCATGGCAGTTCCTAGTGGCTTACTCGAGGCTGATCAACTGAACGAGCCTATGTTCACCCCATCTACCAAGGCCTCCGTTGGTGACCACGATGAGAACATCAGCTTTGATGATGCAGTGCAGCTTGTTGGCGGGGAGTTAGCCGAACAAGCCCGAAGCCTAAGTCTTCAGATGTATTCGGCGGCTGCGGCAAAAGCCTCTGCCGCAGGATTTCTTCTTGCCGATACCAAGTTTGAGTTGGGCCTCATCAAAGATAGCGAAGGCAACCAGCAACTCGTGGTAGCTGACGAGGTGCTCACTCCTGACTCCTCAAGGTTCTGGTTGCAAGAGGATTGGTCGCCAGGCGCAACCCCACAAGGGTTTGATAAACAACCGGTTCGAGATTTCCTAGAGAGCTTGTCTTGGAACAAAACTCCGCCTCCGCCAACTCTTCCTCTGGAAGTGGTGCAGGCCACGGCTGACCGATATCGGCAGGCGTATGAGCGGATTTGTGGGCTTCGCCTTGATGACTGGCCTGGTGTGACCGGAGTGATTCCTGCAGTGTGAGAGAATCACCACATGATCTTTGAGGCAGTAGTTGAAGTTCGTTTGCGAGCAGGAATTGCCGACCCGCAAGGGGCCACCATTGAACGAGCCTTACCGGCCCTAGGGTTTGAGGGAGTCGACGGGGTAACAGTAGGTAAGAGCATCCGCTTTACAGTGCAAGCCGATGATGAGTCTGCGGCAACTGCGCTTGTGACCGACTTGTGTCACCGGTTTTTAACGAATCCAGTGATTGAAGATTCAGAGATTTCTCTGACAGCTGTCGCTACTTCTCCGAACTAAAATGTCTACAAATATTGCAGTGATTCGGTTTCCGGGAACTAATTGCGAGTTCGACGTCCTTGAGGTTGTGCAACAACTTGGTGCGCAGGCACACATTGTGTTTCACGATGAGCCGGGCCTAGGGAATGCTGATGCAGTTGTGATTGCCGGCGGGTTTGCTCATGGTGACTATTTACGACCCGGAGCTATTGCACGTTTCTCACCTGTTATGACAGCAGTGTCTGAGTTTGCTGCATCTGGTGGGCCAGTCGTTGGAATCTGCAACGGGTTTCAGGTTTTGACCGAAGCACACCTACTGCCAGGGGCATTACAGAAGAATGCAGGGCTGAAGTTTCGTTGCGGGCCAACCGATCTTAGAGTAGAGAGTTCTGACTCGGTACTTACTCGTGCAGTAGCCACTGGTGATGTTCTGTCTATACCAATCAATCACTTTGAGGGTAATTACACTTGCTCGGCCGAGACTTTGGCCGAATTGCAGTCAGAGGATCGAGTGCTTTTTCGCTACGTGAACAACCCCAATGGTTCAGTGGATGATATTGCTGGCATCTGTAATCAGGGCCGCAACGTGGTGGGCCTGATGCCTCACCCCGAGCGGGCCTGCCATGAGCTTCTTGGGTCAACAGATGGAGTTGGCCTTATGCAATCACTTCTGGATTCCGCCAGCCGGAGCTAGTAATTGCCCGCTGTTCTTTGGCTATTGCTGTTCATTAGCTACTGCTGCTCATTGGCTACTGCTAGAGAGCTAGTGAGCTACTGAGCCGCTCGAGAGATTCCGGCAGCTTTAAGCACTGATGCAGACACACCAAACTCTCGCCAGGCTGCATATGAGATGCCTTTTCGTTCGCCGTAGCTTTTTGCTCCTGCAATAAAATCCGCTTCAAGTTCGCTTACCCGATTTGTCGAGTTCGCTTCTTTTTCTTTGAGTTCCTGTTGAAGATCAAGCCGCTCCTGAAGCAGGCTTAGCCGTTTGAGCGGGTCCAGCCGCGACTCAAGGAGATGGTTTATTTTATTGAGTTTATTATTTACTGACTCCGAGGTTCTAGGCCTTCCTGCAGTTGGCTTGGCGAACCGAAGTGCCTCAAGATAACTCTTAATTACCCTGCCTTCGTTTCTTCCTTCAGCCATTGCAGCCTTATGTTCTGGTGAGAGTGATTTTGGGCCCCGTTTTGTCATTTCTTTATTTAACTTGATCTGTCTCATTATTTCAAACTGATCTCGGGTCGCGGCATCGCGCACTGCTGCGTTATTCTCCGAGAATGGCTGAGCAGGGACTTGAAGAATCGCTACATCGCGAGTTGGGGTTGACCGACGAGGAATTTGAGCGCATCTGTTCCATCTTGGATCGAAACCCAAACCATCTTGAATTAGCGATGTTTTCAGTGATGTGGTCCGAGCATTGCTCGTATAAGAGCTCCCGGATTCACCTCAAGCGCTTTCCAACCGAAGCCCCTTGGGTATTGGTTGGCCCCGGCGAGGGAGCTGGCGTTGTTGACGTGGGCGATGGCATTGGCGCTGCGATTCGTATTGAGAGCCATAATCACCCCTCTGCAATTGAGCCATATCAGGGCGCTGCAACTGGTGCCGGCGGTATATTGCGAGATATTTTCTCGATGGGCGCTCGGCCGATTGCGCTGATGGACCCGCTCAGGTTTGGCCCTCTTGACGACCCTAGGTCTCGCTGGATAGCAGAGGGCGTGGTTTCAGGTATCTCCGGGTACGGCAACTCTGTGGGCGTCCCCACGGTTGGCGGTGAAACAGTTTTTGATGAGTGTTATGCGGGTAACCCACTTGTCAACGTGTTGTGCTTGGGCGTGTTGCCTGTGGAACGCTTGGTGCTTGGTCGCGCAGAGGGAGTGGGCAACCTCGCTGTGTTGCTTGGTTCAACCACTGGCCGAGACGGCATTGGTGGAGTGTCAGTGTTGGCTTCGGCCGGATTCTCTGATGAGGCTTCGGATGCAGATAAGCGTCCCAGCGTGCAGGTCGGAGACCCATTCGAAGAGAAGCGCTTAATTGAGGCCTGCCTTGAACTCTTGGATTCAAACTTGGCTGCTGGCGTGCAGGACTTAGGTGGTGCTGGCATTACTTGCGCCACTGCCGAGACTGCAGCCAAAGGTGGCGCAGGGATGGATGTGATGATTGCTCCTATTCCTCAGCGCGAGCTCGGCATGGAACCGTTTGAGGTGATGATCTCTGAGTCACAAGAGCGAATGCTTGCAATCGTTGAGCCGGAAAACCTGGCAGCAGTACTCGCCATTGCTGAACGCTGGGAGATCCGCGCCAATGTGATCGGAACAGTGACAGACACTGGTCGACTTCGCGTGCTTGACCGAGAGGGTGGGCAGGTACTCGCCGATGTGCCTGCCAAGGCGCTTGAGCAGGATGCACCGTTGTACAACCGGCCATGTGCTGCTCCGTCAAATCGCGAAGAACTACAGGCCGACTCGGCAAACTCTCTTCCAGCTCCGACTGACCCTGGGGCTGACCTGATTGCGATGATGTCAGATACGTCCTGGGTCTCGAGTCAGTATGACCACATGCTGTTTCTCAACACCGTTGAAGGACCCGGTGGCGACGCCGCAGTTCTTCGCCTCAAGCACCCGTCAACCGGGCTTGATACTGGCCGTGGGTTGGCGTTGACCACCGATGGGAACCATCTCTGGGGTGCGGTTGATCCGTATCGGTGCGGCGTCATGACAGTTGCAGAGTCGGTCATGAATCTGGCAGTGGTTGGCGCTCGGCCACTAGCCCTGGTCAAC
>JBBDMQ010000083.1:0-6350 GCA_040878245.1 Microthrixaceae bacterium | reverse complement strand
AGATGTGTTTGAGTACTACGCCGGCGCTGCAAACAAGCACATGGGCTCAGTTGTTCCTACACAGGACGCTGGGCTTGGCCTCGTGAGTCGGGTTCCTGTGGGCGTTTGTGGACTCATCGTGCCGTGGAACTTTCCCATGTACATCGCATCATGGAAGCTTGCTCCGGCACTTGCATGTGGCAACCCAATCATTCTCAAGCCCGCCAGTCTGACCCCTTTGACTGCTTTGTTGTTAGGGGAAGTGCTGGTTCAGGCAGGAGTACCACCCGAGGCCGTTTCGGTGATTCCTGGGCCTGGTGCAACAATTGGCGACTCATTAGTTGGCGACCCGCGAGTCGGAAAAATCTCGTTTACCGGCGATTCGACCACCGGTGCTGGAATCCTTCGAAGAGTGTCAGACAACATGACTCGAGTCTCGCTCGAACTAGGTGGAAAGTCTGCGGCAATTCTGTTCGCCGATGCCGATATTGAAAAGGCGATAGATGCAATCCCATACTCAGTCTTTGCAAACGCTGGCCAAGACTGTTGCTCGCGTAGCCGGCTACTTGTAGAGCAGTCGGTCTATGACGAAGTTGTCGCAGGTGTTGCGCAACGAACTGAGCAGTTGCGAGTTGGCGACCCAAGTAATGACAGCACTGAAATAGGCCCGATGATTTCTCAGCAGCAACGAGAGATCACCCTGGAGTACCTAGAGATTGGTGCAGCCGAGGGAGCTGAGGTCGTATGTGGTGGGAGCGTTTTTGGTCCGGGTCACTTTGTGATGCCGGCGGTAGTTGCAAACGTTGATAACAACAACCGCATCGCAAGGGAAGAGATCTTTGGACCGGTGCTGAGCGTCATTCCCTTTCAAGATGAGGCTGACGCAGTTCGCATCGCTAACGACAGTGATTATGGCCTTTCGGGCACTCTGTGGACCAGAGATATTGGTCGTGCGGTTCGAGTGAGTTCCGCCGTTCGTACTGGCGTGATGTCGGTGAACACAAACCGAAGTGTTCGCTATGAGTTGCCCTTTGGTGGTTTTAAGAAGTCCGGTGTCGGCCGAGAACTCGGAATGGCATCAATGGACCACTACACCGAACAAAAAACAGTGTTTCTCAGCGCAGATTGAGCGGCAGCAATCAATTTTAATTCTGTGTCAGCGTTATAAGAGTGTCCGGTTGGTTTGGGTACCCGCTGTTCACTTCAGTAACTGGAATCACCCTCAGACCTAGACCGCCCTCGTTGGTCAAGCTCGGACGCGGCCCGGTGACTTGAGTTGCGTAGAGCACAGCTATGACTACCAAGTGTAGAGCAATGAACGTTGTCCAATGGGGCTTCCGTCGAAACCTACTCGGTGCTGCTGGACGACTCGAACCGGTTCGTGCAGGGTCACCAAGGTCCCGATACGACACTCCCGGGGGCGGTGCGATGACCGCTGCAAGAGCGAGTGCTGCCTCACTAGAAATACCCATGAGTTCGGCCACAAAATCTGCGGGGTAGGCACAAAGTTGAATCAATCCTGCGGCAATCTGCTCTTCAGGAGTGGCCCGATCTAAGCGACGGCGGAGCGCTTCCCGGAGTGAAGCGTTGACATCGGATTTGGTCTTTTCGGCCAAGGTTGAACCGGCCGGCACCTCGCTCTGTACAGGTAGAGTGGTGGGTTGCAGAGCCTGCTGCACGGTAAATAAAATGAGCTGTTCAAGCCATTGGTCAGCCAACTCAGCAGGCAGTTGGCGAACACGCCGCACGGCTACCTCGGACACAGCAGAGGCGCTCACTGCATCCCCTAAAAGCCGGTAGGACACGGCATAGGAGTTTGCCTGAAGGGGTTGATCTTCTACTGGGGCGGACATGATCGAATCAATCTGGAACTAAGCGGATGTTTGACCCTCGTACCGTAGGCCTTGAAACAGCGCGAGTGTTGCCAAAGATCCAAGGGACTGCAAGAGAGCAACTTGCGGGGTTCGCGATTGAGCGACTGATTGCAGTAAGACTCTAAGAATGGTCAGTTCAGAGGATCCAGAAGGGAAATCCCCACCGGGGCCAGGAAGGCAATTTTTCGTTCCCTCTCCCGGACAGCCATCAGCCTCTCCACAGCAGCCACAACGAGTAAAGGGCATACCGGCTTCTCAGCCCGTCTTACCCGCAACTGCACAACGGCCTCAGAGGGCACCGAAAGCTGCACCTGCGTTAAAGAGCACTCCTCTCAAAACAGCACATCCAAAGAAAAAGCGCTTCCGCTGGCTCCTGCTGCTTCCGCTTATAGCTGTCCTACTCATGATTGGGATTCTCTTCAAAGGGTATTCGGCCTACGGCAAGATCCAACGAGTTGACTTAGCTTCGGTCCTTGATCCGGTCTCGGGAGACACGACGAATTATTTACTCGTGGGATCTGACTCAAGAGATGCATTCGACCCCGAAGGCTCGAGCGGCGTGACTGGCAGACGAAGCGACACGATCATTGTTCTACAAACATCTCCTTCAGGCTCCTCAATGATGTCAATTCCACGCGATCTTTGGGTGACGGTGGCCAGCACCGGAAAGCAAGGTCGCATCAATGGTGCATACAACGAAGGCCCAGCAAATCTGGTACTGACGGTTCAGCAAAATTTACAAATTCCGGTCAACCACTATATGGAAGTCGGTTTTGGCTCATTCGCAGGCCTCGTGGATGCTATCGGCGGGGTTACTATTAATTTCCCAAACCCCGCCTTCGATTCGAGTTCGGGCTTAGTTGTAGAAACCGCAGGACCAGTAACTCTTTCCGGCACTCAGGCACTTGCCTATGCCCGTTCTCGTAATTACACAGAACTGATAGATGGTAGGAAAGTCACCGAGCCAACTGCTGATCTTGGAAGGCAACAGCGACAGCAGTTATTCCTTCGGACAGCGCTTCAGGAGGTTGGAGCTACCAGAAACCCTCTTACTCTGCTGAGCGTTGCCGACTCAGTGTCCTCGGAGCTGATTATCGACTCTGACCTCGGCTTTGGTGAAGCACTGAGATTTATTCGCCAACTTGGCTCATCTGACCCGCAGACAGTTGTTTTGCCCACCGAGGGTGTTCGCAAGGGAAGGGCAGCTGTTCTGGTGTTAGCTGAGCCTGAAGCCCAAGAAGTGCTCAACCAATTCCGCTAGTCAAGCCAACTAGCAGCTCACCCAAATCGGCCTATGCCCTTGGGCTGACTACACTGGAGAAATGCCTACAGAACAACCAGCAGCCGATGGATCATCCGCACGTCAAACCAAGTTCTCGGAGCCCTTTCCGATGTACATCGATCCCCAGAAGAGCTATCAAGCTGAGATTGTTACCAATCACGGCACGATGACAGCGTTTCTCTCTTCAAATGACGCGCCAAATACGGTGAACAACTTCGTCAATCTTGCCCGCTATCACTACTACGACGGAATTATCTTTCATCGCGTCATACGCGAATTCATGATTCAAGGTGGAGACCCAGAGGGCTCTGGACGTGGAGGTCCCGGCTACAAGTTTGCTGATGAACTGCCAGCAGCTGGTAAGTATCAAATCGGTTCACTTGCAATGGCGAATGCTGGCCCGAATACAAACGGTAGCCAGTTCTTTATCATCTCTGGCGCTGCCGGAGTTCGCTTGCCACCTCAGTATTCTTTGTTTGGCAAACTGATTGCTGGAGAAGACGTGCTGAAGGCAATAGAGAGTGTTCCAACCGGCGCCCAAGATCGCCCTGTTAATGAGGTGGTCATTGAGTCGATCATCATCACCGAGAGCTGAGCACGCTCTTGCTCTCCGGGTAGTTGGGGGAGTCGTTACTGGAGGGTTGACTTACCTCGGGTTCAGGGTATGGCGCTCTCGGTTTGACCGTTCTCAGATCCAGCTGCGAAAACACCAAATTTCGAGGACTGCAACAATTGCTCGAGTAGGGGCGCGAACCGGTAGCAACTTTGTGTCCATGAAGGCGCGTGGGGCTTTGGCCAACGAGACTCGACGAGAGCAACTCAGAAGCGAGTTTGAGTTGCAGACTGCCGATCAAGTGACCGAGGCTCTCGGAAACATGCGCGGCGCAATGATGAAGCTAGGCCAAATGGCTAGCTATCTTGATCAAGGGCTTCCCGAGCATGTCCGAGACTCTCTAGCTCAATTACAGAGCAATGCACCGCCTATGGCGTACCCCTTGGTGAGTCAGGTGATTTCCAAGGAACTCGGTGCCCCGCCAGAACAAATATTTGCCGATTTCGACAGGATTCCCATTGCTTCGGCATCTATTGGGCAAGTTCACGAGGCAACAACCCATTCAGGACAGCGTGTTGCTGTCAAAGTGCAATACCCCGGCGTCGATCAGGCAATCGCTGCTGACCTGCAGAATACCGACCTGCTCTTTCAGGTGATGAGCCTGCTCTTTCCCGGAATGGATCCTGGACCAATCGTGACTGAGCTTAAAGAGCGACTCGTTGAAGAACTCGACTATGGCCTTGAGGCAGATCATCAGCGAATGTTTGCCCGTGCTTATTCGGGCCACCCCTTTATTCACATTCCTGCGGTCATTGACTCACTTTCTACACAGCGAGTTCTCACCACTGAGTTTGCAGAGGGCGTTTCCTTTGCCGAAGCTCTGACTTGGTCGGATGCAGAACAACAACTCACTGCCGAATGCCTCTATCGATTTGCGTTCGGGAGTATCTATCAACTTCATGCCTTTAACGGTGATCCTCATCCGGGCAACTACATCTTTAGGCTTGGCGGTCAGATCAGTTTTTTGGACTTTGGCCTGTGTAAGCGTTTTAGCTCCGAGGAGGTTCAGGTTTTTGAAGAGATGATCCAGGCCATGGTGATTGACCAAGACATCAAAGGCTTTCGGGAGATCATCCAACGGATCGGAATCCTGCCGGCAGAGTTTGAGATTGCAGATGAGGTCCTGCAGGAATACTTCGGCCACTTCTACGAATTTGTTCTGGAAGACAAGGTTCTTGACATCACACCGGAGTATTCCTCGCAGTCGGTTCGACAGTTCTTTGACCTATCAGGTCCGCATTCAGACATTATGAAAGCAGCAAATCTGCCACCCTCGATGGTGATTATTCAGCGAATCAACCTGGGTCTGTTTGCCCTCTTCGGAGATCTCGCTGCTCGCGGAAACTGGCGACAAATAGCGGAAGAACTCTGGCCGTTCGTTTTGGCTGAGCCGTCAACACCGATGGGGGAGCGAATTGCCGACTGGCAACTGCTCTCAGCTACTCCACCAGCCTGATTGGGTTTCCGAGGATTGCTGCTGACCATGTTGTGGTGTCTGCAACTCCTCCCGGAAAGGCAGCGCGAACCTTGATCCAACATTGCGTCGCAATGGCAGGTGTACAGGTGTAGTTCGATGGAATGGGAATATCTACCGTTACGCTTCGCCCATCAAAACCGTTAGAACTCGAGACATTGCTCAGAGTGCATGTAGATGCCGTGCTGCTGAGAGAAGCATTGTCGTTGCGTTTGAAGGCGCAACCCGAGAAAGATGTCGCAAATTCGGGAGGCGGCAGTACCTGTAGAACTCCGGCCGAAGAAGCGTCCCCAATATCAAACAGAGTGATTCTAAGAGTACGTCCAGCGTCATAGGGCATCACTCTGGCTAAGTAGAAAGAGGTATTTGCTGCAGTCGCATTGGCATATATCGGCAGCCGTCCCCTGGCATTAATTGCAACTGCTGAACCATCAACTGCTCCTAGACCCGCAGTTCCAAAGCCGGCAAATATCGACATTCGATTATGGCCACCATCGGTCACGCTACTGCTATACACCGTGGGGGCAGCCGAAGTGGAGTTGCTGCGTATCTGAAGTATGTATTCGCCTGTTTGTACCGAACCGGCTGGAATTGAGCAGATAGTTACATTTTGGCGAAATAGCTCAGCAAATGTGTTGGCACCATCTGCAGTATTGATAATGGCTTCGGAATCCTGTTTGCCATCTGTCGGGTGCAGGTACTGATAGATCGTCGGGTTGCTACCACCTGGGTCGAATGCGGGCATTTGCTTGGTGCAACCGCTTACCACCGGGTTATCAAGATCGGACCAAGGCGTAGAGTCAGGACTGCGCACAATAAACGTGGTCTTAGTTCCTCTACCGCTGATGTCCTGATCGCCAGTGCACCAACTCGTCAGACCCGGGGCAAAGCGAAGGGCGCCATCTGGGTAGGGGTTGCCGGGAAGAGCCTGCAAAGTATTTGCCTGTGTTTGAGTTGGCATATTTGTGCCGCATGTATCGTTTACATAGGTCATTGCAGGGTCATAAATCTGAACGTTCAGCGGTTGCGCAGCGACCACCGAGGAGACCTTCATGGCAAAGAAGTACCCCTCAGAGGCATACTCATCGTTGTTGATGCCTGTGAAGACTGTGCCTGTGCAATTGGCGA
>JBBDMQ010000082.1:0-6365 GCA_040878245.1 Microthrixaceae bacterium | reverse complement strand
GCTGAACTATGTAGATGCACTGTTTGTGCAGGGCAAATACCAGATCCGACCGCAGTTACCGTTTACCCCAGGCTCTGAGATTGCCGGCGAGATTACTGAGCTTGGCGATCAGGTTCAGGGTCTGAACATTGGTGACCGGGTGTTTGCCTCCATAGGGCTAGGCGGATTTGCCGACGAGGTAGTACTCAGTCCATCTCAGATTGTTCCCATTCCAGACCGACTCAGCTTTGCTCAGGCCGCCACCATGACCCAGAGCTATGCAACCGCTTGGTTCTCGCTGACGCAAAGAACGCGAGTGCTCCCACAAGAATGGGTTGTGGTGCTTGGCGCAGCGGGCGGTGTGGGCCTAGCAATGATTGACGTAGCGCGTTCACACGGAGCCAAGGTCATTGCCGTTGCCTCGACGAGCGAGAAGCTACGCCTATGCATTGAGCGCGGAGCCCATGGCGTGGTTGACTCCACAACTGAAGACATTAAGTCGCGAATCAAGGAACTGACCGAAGGTGGAGCAGACGTAGTGGTCGACCCTGTCGGCGGCTCAGCGGCTGAGTCTGCACTTCGGGCGCTTGGCAACAACGGCCGCTATCTAGTCATCGGATTTGCCTCTGGCGAAATTCCCATGCTTCCCGCAAACCAGATTTTGTTGCGCAACCGCCAGGTCATCGGTGTTGACTGGGGTGCCTGGGCGATGGCCAACCCAGATGACAACGCGGCGCTGCTCGGAGAAGTCATTGCAGCAATAGAAGGAGGCTCGATCACACCGATAGAGCCACGGTCTTATCCGCTCACCGAAGCAAGCACAGCCCTACGAGACCTGCTTGAACGACGGATAACTGGCAAAGCTTGCTTGAGTTCCTAGAGAGAACTTTTCCAGCGAGAGCTACTGAGCAGCAGCTTGGCTTCCGAGCGATGCCACGAGCGTGCCGAACTCATCAATGGGAACCTCGCCCGAAGCGCGCTGCACGACTTTGCCCGAGGAATCCATCATCACAAAGTAGGGGAACCCCGGAAGACCATAAGCCTGAGCGGCACTGCCAGCTGGATTATCGAGCATGACCTGGGGCGAGAAACCCTCTTTGATAACCCACTTCGAGGGCGGGTAATTCGGTTGATCTCGTTTGACCGAGGTACTTACTGCATAGAAGTCAACGTTCTTGGGCTGATTGCCCTCATCAATCCAAGCCTGAATAAGAGGAACCTCGGCTTGGCAATGATTGCACCAGTGTGCAACGAAGATCACAACCTTGGCTCGGCCGTCAGCTGGATCAATTTTGACAGGTGTTCCGTCAAAGCTTGAGCCCTCAAGCGTTGGTGGCGTTTGCCCAACGGCTGGATCTTCGGAGGGTGGCACAACCATAGAGTTTGTTTGAGGGTATGCAGCGAGCGGCTCGCCGGTTACTGTCACTGAAGCCTGCTCCTGCTTGGCATTTTGTGCTGCGGCTACTCCGCTTCCATCACCGGTGGCTGCAGTGTTCGAATTGTTCTCGCTGCGGGTAACAAAGAACGCAAGTGCTCCAAGCAAAAGCACCACTGCAACAGTTGCCCCAATAATCATCAAACCAGTCTTGGGTCGATTGCCGGTAGTGCGATTGGTGAGATTTGAGTAGGGATCTGCGCCTTCATGCTTATGGTCGTTCATAGTTCCTCAGTTTCGCTTGTTGGTGCAGCGCTAGCAAGCACTGGTTCGTCATTACGGGGAAGTTCCTCAGTTCGAGCAAGAAGTGCGAGAACTGAAATGAGGGCAAATCCAATACCCGCCATTGCTGGGATCGATAAGAAATGAAACTTCCAAACCCAGACTGTTGAACACGGTACGTCTGAAGTGCAGGAGAAGCTCACCGTATCGGGGAAGCGCTCAACGAGATAGTGGTAGATCGAGATTCCTAACCCGATCAGAGCCAGCGGCACCGCATAAAACTTAATCAGCACATCTTTTCTGATTGCGGCGATGCCCAGCAGTAGCACCTCGGGGTACATCGCAATTCTCTGATACCAGCACAATTTGCAGGGCGGGAACTTGGCAATATCAGACAGATACAGGCTGCCTAGTGTGCATGCGAGCGCTACGCCAAAGGCTAAGGGCAGAGCAACTTGGCCCAGTCCGTTTCTTAACGGCAGCAGCGAAGCCGGCAGTATCGGGCGGTTTGAATCTGCTGTTTTAGATCTGAATCCGTTGACAACAGAGATGACAAACACCACTAAACACAGGAATAGAAACACCAAACCAAGTAGGGCCATCAGGGCTAAAAAGAGAGTGACTGTATCTACGTCCACGCGGTCATCACTGTACCTGCCAAGCTAGGGATCGCCATGTTCACCGCCGGTTTCCTGAGCGCGTACTTGGCATGCGAATACTGCTGTAGATTTCAGAAATGTCTTTATACCAAACTGATCTTTCTGCCCTTGATGGAACCCCCGGAGTGCTTGGCCAACTTGAAGGCAAAGTCACCCTTGTCGTGAATGTGGCCTCGAAGTGTGGGCTCACACCTCAGTACACCGGACTTGAGGAACTGCAAGTTGCCTACCAAGACAAAGGGTTCAGCGTAATTGGCGTGCCCTGTAATCAGTTCATGGGTCAAGAGCCGGGTACAGCCGAAGAAATTCAGAGTTTCTGTTCAACCACCTACGGCGTGAGTTTTCCCTTGTCCGAGAAAATTGACGTCAATGGTGATGATCGTCACCCGCTCTACGTAGAGCTGACCCAAGTGGCAGATGCCGATGGCCGTGACGGTGACATCCAATGGAACTTCGAAAAGTTTCTGATTGCGGGGGACGGAGCAGTTATCGGCCGCTTTGCCCCAGCAGTCGAGCCAGGTGACCCTGCGCTTGTTGCCGCCATTGAGTCAGCGCTCTCCTAAGTCTGCGCTCTCCTCAGTCAGCGCTCTCCTCAGTCAGCGCTCTCCTAAGTCTGCGCTCTCCTCAGTCAGCGCTCTCCTCAGTCAGCGCTCTCCTCAGTCAGGGCTCTCCTCAGTCTGCGCCGGCAGCCTCAACTGATCATCATGACGGTTCGCAAGCCTCTGCCTGCCTCTAAATCTGCGAGTGCTTCGTTGATTTCTTCAAGCGGGCGGCGAGCAGTCACCATTGATTCAAGGTCGAGTTTTCCTGCCCGCCATAGCGCTACCAGCCGAGGAATATCTCTCGGGCCCCAGCAGGAGCCAAGCAGCGAGCCCACTAGTTTTTTCTCGGTGAACATTGCCATAACGGGGCTAAACGCAATGGTCTCATCCACAGGCGCTGCCCCGACCATGACTGTGGTGCCGCCGCTACGAACACAAGCTATGCCTACTTCGACAAGAGCTGCCGACCCGACTGCTTCAAATGCAACGTCTGCACCAACTCCAGTCAGAGCCATGGTGACTGCCGCAACATCCTCGCGGGTGGGATCGATGACATGAGTAGCTCCAAACCTCATGGCTTGTTCACGACGAGATTCCGAGGGGTCCGACACGATGATCTGCGCCGCGCCTGCAATAGCTGCACCCTGCACAATGCACACGCCGACTCCGCCCGCTCCGAGCACTACCACCGAATCACCTGGCTCAATGTCGGCGGTGTTGATTGCAGCACCCACTCCGGTTTGAACGGCGCAGCCAATCACGCAGGCCAGGTCGAGCGGCAGGTCCTTGTCAATGCGAACTGCGCCATTCGCATGCACCACAATTTCATCGGCCCAAGCCGCAACACCAAGGCCATGAAACACAGTCTCGCCATGACGAGACAGACGAGAACTGCCATCGGGCAACATTGAGGTTGCAATGACCATTGAGCTTGAGCACACGCTATGCAACCCACGCAGGCAATAAGCGCAGGTACCGCAGGCAGCGTTGGGAGTCAGAATCACATGGTCGCCGACCTGCAGCGAGCTCACTCCTTCACCGAGTTCAAGTACCACCCCGGCGGCTTCGTGGCCAAGCACTGTTGGCCCCATCAGGGGGAACGTCCCCAAAGTGACGCTGAGGTCTGAATGACAGACCCCACACGCAACAACTTGCACCCGAACCTCTCCAGCGCGAGGCGCATCAAGTTGCAGATCAGACACCAGTTCAAGTGGAGCTCCCACTTGAGTAAATAACGCTGCACGCATCCGGCTGCTCCTTAGTTCAGGTCACTCTGCGCCTCAGGTTACAAGCTGACCGGCCGCCTCGGGCCGGGCTGATTGCGAAGCTCGCCAGATACCCTTACGGACCTCTTCGACAAGCAGCAGTAACAGCGGTGTGAGTGCAACCCAGCCCCATTGCTGCAAGCTGAGCGGCACCGTCTCAAACACACCTTGTAAGAATGGCAGTTGAACCACCATGACCTGCATGACAAGAACCGACCCAAGCGCATACAGCAAGGGGCGGTTCGTCAGGCTGTATCGAGAAAACACTGTGTCGTGGCCGCTACGTACACAGAAAGAGTTCACGAGTTGGAAGAACACAAAACTGGTAAAGGCCATAGTGACTGCCGCCTCCCTGTTCTCGTCTTTGAAGGCTATAAACAGCCCGAGAGTCCCGACAGAAATAACCACTGCCGAGCTCACAATTCTGGCTAGCCGAGATCCGCTCAAGATCACTTCATCTCGTGGCCGTGGTACTCGACTCATGATGCCGGGCTTTGGTGGATCAACCCCCAAAGCAATGGCAGGCGGACCGTCGGCGATGATGTTGACAAACAGAATCTGAATGGCATTAAACAGCGCACCAAAACCTGCCAGCTGTGCACCCAGAATGACAAGGATCGCCGAGACGTTGGTGGTGAGCTGAAAGCGCACAAAGGTCAAGATGTTGTCGTAGATGGCCCGGCCACCCTCTACGGCATGAACAATGGTGGCAAAGTTGTCATCGGTCAGCACCATGTCGCCGGCTTCCTTGGTCACCTCGGTACCGGTGATTCCCATGGCTACGCCAATGTCGGCCTCTTTCAGGCTTGCGGCGTCGTTTACGCCGTCGCCAGTCATCGCAACGATGTTGCCTGTGGACTGAAGCGCCTGAACTACTCGAACTTTGTGCTCTGGAGAGACCCTTGCGCAGACACCAATCTCTGCAATCTGCGTAGATAGATCCTCGTCAGAAATGCGGTCAAGTTCTGCACCGGTAACAACACGGCCCTTGATGCCAAGCACCTCTGCAATCGCTCCAGCAGTAGATGCATGATCGCCAGTGATCATCTTTACTTGAATACCTGCAGTTGCACATTCCGCTACTGCTGCGATGGCCTCTGATCTTGGTGGGTCAAGAATTCCGACAAGACCCACTAGATGCAACTCAGAAACCTCGGTTTCTAAGTCTCCTTGGTAGTCAGCAGCGGCCACGGGAAGTTCCAAAGTGGCCACAGCAAGAACGCGTAATCCCTCGGCGCCAAGTGAGTCGTTGAGTTGCAGAAGCTCTAAGCGTGTCTGCTCAGAGATTGGAGCAGCCGCAGTCGTTACAGAAGAACTAGTGCATTTTGCAATAACAACATCAGGTGCACCCTTTACCACCAACAAGCTTTTGTTGTGATCGGCAAGGTGAGGATGCAGGGTTGCCATGAACTTGGTGCTTGAGTCAAAGGGAACTTCTGCAACTCTCTCGAGTTGCTGCCGAAGCCCCTCGGGATCTAACCCACCTTTGGCTGCCAAAACCAACAATGCACCCTCGGTTGGATCACCAACGAGTTGAGTGACCCCATCGATTTCTCGAAGGTGAGCATCGTTACAAAGAAGGCCGGCAGTGAGTGCTGCACTGAGCTCTTCATTCCCTTTATCACTGACTGCTGCGGTGTCACTCGCAGCCTCGTTCAGAATCTCACCCTGTGGCTCGTAGCCCAAGCCAGACACTGTGTAGCGCTGTCCGGCTGCAAGCAACCGGGTTGCCGTCATCTGGTTCAGTGTCAGAGTTCCGGTCTTATCTGAACAAATCACGTTGGTACAACCAAGGGTCTCTACTGATGCCAAGCGTTTAACGATTGCATTGCGCTTTGCCATGCGGCTGACGCCAATGGCCAAGGTGACAGTCACGACTGCGGGCAAGCCCTCGGGAATTGCTGCCACGGCGAGCGCAACTGAGTTGATGAGCGCCTCGCTCAGCGTGTCAGAAGTGATGGGCCGGTTCTGCCATAAGGCAATGGCAAACAACAGCATCACGGCCAAAATGGCAATGGCGGCTAAACGCTTTCCGAGCTGATCGATCTGCTCTTGCAACGGAGTTGGTTTGTCTTCTGCTGCACCCAGCAAGCCAGCCAACCGGCCAACCTGGGTAGTCATTCCCGTATCGGTGACAACCATCTCGGCACGGCCACGCACCATCGTTGAATTCATATAACCCATAGACACTCGATCGGCTATCGCAACCTCGGTTGAGCCCTCTGGTCCACTGAGCACCTCTTCGGATTGTTTGTCTACGGCA
>JBBDMQ010000081.1:0-6382 GCA_040878245.1 Microthrixaceae bacterium | reverse complement strand
TTCTGGAAGCCCGATCATTGAGGGGTTGCCGCACAGATATACGTTGGTGATTTCTGGGTCTAGCGTGATCTCGTAGTCCGTTGTCAACGTTCCATCAGTGATGAGCGACTGAATATAGCGCTTGGGGACGTCAGGCTCACGGGTTGGCATTGGCAAATAGTGGTAGTTGGCGTAGCGCTCTTCGAGTTCGCGATGTTGCTTGATGTAGCCAAGATCAGCCCACTCTCTGACGGAGACTGCCGAAAGGATTGGCCCACGATGGCCTTTCCTCAGTAACTCAACCACCATTGCGTTATGCGGAGCCTCACCTGTGCCGGTAGAGAAAAACAAGACCGTACTCATAGGGTCAGTGACGGCCGAAAGGGTGTACCTCCCAGCCACCTTTGGCCCAAGGTAGATCCGGTCTCCTGGCCGCTTCAGAGCCAGCCGTGGGGTCAAACCCGGAACATTGTCCTCTGTAGGCGGCACCAGGACTATGTAGAACTCGAGTTCTTCAACTCCTTCTTCCCCTGAGAGATATCCAAACTCATCAAACATACGGCTAGAGATTGAGTAGGAGCGTCGAACCAGCTTCTCCCACTGCTCCTCTAATCGTGGGTCCTCTGCATCATCAATTCGTGCCTCCCAATACCCCAATCCGAGCGAAGCGTACTGCCCTGGCAAGTGAGAAATCTCGCCGCGATCTGGCCTTACTCTGAGCACCCAAAGATCGGAATGCGTTGGCTCAAAATAGGTGATAGTTGCGTTGTAGTTCTCTGAGCACAACTCATCGATCGCGGAAGTAAAGCCTCGACGACGCTCAGCTTCAGAAGGAGGCTCTGGAAGGTGAACCTCGGGAAACACATCTGCCACTATTCGTGATATGTCCCATCCTGGCGCACTAGGAAAATGAGCGCTCTGCGGAGTTTGATCACCTATGAAGAACACTCGCTGAGTTGCCAGCGCTTCATCCGAAGCACCAACTTCTTCGGGTTGAAGCAATGCTCGCTCTGATGCAAACACCACATGATCGAACTGCAGGTCAGGGGTTCGACGGTCACCGAAAAATGCCATTGGGTAGCCGTCAACCTCATCAACCTGATCCGGGATCGAACGGTACAATAGCGTTGCGCGGCGCTCTCGCTCGAGGCGGCGAAGCCAAGACTCTCCCGCTGGTGACAGCTTCGCTGGGTTCATACCGCCGCCTGCCAGAACGACACCAGCCCCAGCAGTTGCTAGGGCAGAGGCAATTTCCACAGCATGATCTGTATGACCGATCACAAGAACATCTTCATCAACTGCAGTAGCGGGGATCTGATCAATCAGAATTCGTTCGCCGATCTTGGCGGTGATCGGTGGGCTCCAATTGGGAATGAAGCTTCTCTGCGCTACAACCACGGCTCGAGTTCGGTACTCGTGGCGATCAGTAGTCACAAGAAGGTCAGGAAGTTGACCGATCTTTGCGGTGTCCGAAGGATCGATAGAAGTATCTGAAGGCGCCAGGGTTATGGATCGAACAGTCTCGCCGTAACCGACATCAAGTTGGTGCTCACCGACAAGTTCTGGAAATGCAACAGCAGAGGTTGGCTCCAGGATACGTACTTGGTCGAGTCCGGCATCTTGCAGGGATACCGCAACTGATAAGCCGCCAGCGTTGCCGCCAAAAATGACCAATTCATATGCGTTACTACTCATGAGTGGGCTCCATATCGCATCAAGTTAGCGGCTCAATTGGAAGGCTCGCGATTACAAACATGAGACTATGGCTCAGTCTGGCAGATGCAAAACGAAGATAGCTCTACGTCAACTCATCTGGCCTGCAAAGGCTGAGGCATAAATTGCGCCACACTAGGGGAATGTCATCCCACAATTTTGCTCAAGACGAAAGGTCTCTACTGTGCGATTTGCTCGAACAGCTCGGTCCAGACGCCCCGACTCTTTGCGAGGGCTGGACAACTAAAGACCTCGCAGCACACCTCTATGTGCGAGAACAGCGCCCTGACGCTGCGATTGGAATCGTTGCACCCCCATTTGCAGGGTATAGCGAACGTATTCGCCGTGAAGTAGCAGACAGGGATTTCGAGAAACTGGTTTCACAGGTTCGTTCCGGGCCGCCACGAGTTTCGGTGTTTGCCCTACCAGGAATAGATCGACTGGCTAATACGATGGAATATTTCATTCATCACGAAGATGTTCTTCGGGCTCAGACTGACAACACGCCCCGTACTCTCGCTCAAGGGCTTCAGCTCGATCTCTGGAATGTGCTCCGCAAGATGTCAAAATTACTTTTGAGAAAAGCGCCAGTAGGCGCTGAGCTTGTCTGTCCTGAGCTGGGTAGCGTCGTAGCTTGCTCAAAGCATCCGGCTGTTGTGCTGACTGCATCAGTGAGCGAATTGGCAGTGTTTTGCTACGGACGACAAGGTGCTGCGAATGTTGCATTCAGTGGTGCTGACTCAGATGTTGAATCGCTGTGCTTGGCAAAGTTCAGTATCTGAAAGGATCAACTAGATGTTTCCTCGAAGCCTAGATCTATGAAATTCGCCATCATTCCACCAGTTCGCTCAAACGTCACTGCTGACCCTGATTGGATGACGGGTTTTGCTCAGCACGCTGAAGGACTTGGTTTCGAGTCGATCGTTCTTGTAGAACATGCTGTCGTGATTTCTGGGTATGAGCACAAGTACCCCTACTCGGAATCAGGGCGGATGCCTCTGCCTGATCAGTGCATCGTTCCCGATCCACTTGACTTGCTTGCTTACTTAGCAGCGGTCACCTCTTCGCTGATACTTGCGACGGGGGTTCTTATCCTTCCCGAGCATCACCCTGTCGTGCTTGCCAAACGACTCGCAACCATTGATCGACTATCCGCTGGGCGGGTCAGGCTTTGCGTAGGCGTAGGTTGGATGAAAGAAGAGTTGCAAGCTTGTGGGATTGATTTTTCTTCGCGTGGTAGGCGAACCGACGAGTGTATTGAGGTTCTTCGGCTGCTCTGGGGTCCCGAAGACGAAGATGGGCTTGCCCATAGCGGCGAGTTCTTTGCGTTCGATCATGCTCATAGCAATCCGAAGCCTTTTCGAGAATCCGGCATTCCCATTCATATCGGTTGACATAGCGATGCAGCCGCTCGTCGAGCAGGTGCGCAAGGCGATGGCTTTCAACCACTTGGCCTAACCGGAGAAGAGCTGACTCGCTTGCTTGGAGTTATGCATGAATCAGCCGAAAGTTGTGGTCGAAACGCTGAATCGCTTGAGTTGAGTCTTGGGGGATCGCTATCTCTGACAAGCATGGATTCACTCGAAGAGGCTACCGCCCTGGGTGCTCAGCGTATGGTGCTCTCTCCTTCTCAGAGCACAGACTTATTGGAAGTCTGCGATGAGATGTCATCCTTTGCCGAGCGCGTAGGGCTCCGCCCGCGTAACTAGGTGTTCTTACCCCAAGAACCATCCTTAAAAAATTTTTGAATCATGCTGAGATGCAGACTTGGGTCAAGTCCGTTATCGCTCAGCCAGCTTGCTTCGTGGAGTTGCCCGTAGCGCTCGCCCCCATCGCAGATGAGCGTCACTACAGAACCCATCTGGCCGGCATGCCGCATTCCAGCAATGATCTGCAGCGAGCCCCACAGATTGGTGCCAGAAGAAGGGCCGACACTTCGAGCAGTGAGCTCCGAGAGAAACTGCATGGCTGCGATCGATCCGGCGTCTGGAACTTTGATCATTCGATCAATAACGGAGGGCATGAAAGACGGCTCCACTCGAGGGCGACCAATACCCTCGATGAGCGAGGCCTCTGAGCAGGTCACTGATTGATCATGCTCGCACCAACCCTGAAAAAAGGCTGAGTACTCGGGATCGACTACGGCTACTGATGTGTTGTGGCATCGATAACGAACATATCGACCAATAGTGGCAGAGGTGCCTCCGGTGCCAGCGCCCACCACGATCCACGCAGGAATAGGGTGCGGCTCAAGTGACATTTGATCAAAGATTGACTCGGCGATGTTGTTGTTGCCACGCCAATCAGTTGCACGCTCTGAGAAGGTGAACTGATCCATGTAGTACCCACTGGTTTGAACAGCAATCCTGCTGGCGTGTGCATACATGTCGGCTGCTTGCTCCACAAATTCGCATGTGCCGCCATACTTCTCTATGAGTTGACACTTTTCCTTGCTCGTCGACTTTGGCATCACCGCAATAAATGGCAGGCCTAGCAGCCGTGCAAAATAAGCCTCAGAGACTGCGGTTGATCCAGAGGACGCCTCAACAATGGTGGTCTTGCTATCGAGCCATCCATTGGAGAGCGCATACAAAAACAACGATCGGGCTAATCGGTGCTTCAACGATCCCGTCGGGTGCGTCGACTCGTCTTTGAGGTACAGCTGGATTCCCCACTCCTCAGGAAGGGGAAGTACGAACAAATGCGTGTCAGCTGAGCGATTGGCATCAGCCTCCACACGCCGTATCGCCTCGTTGAGCCAGGAGCGATCGTGCTGACTACTTCGATCTACATCACCATCACCCATAGAAGCTCGTACCTTGGGGTCCATCTACTCAGGATAGAGCCAGAATTCCTGGGATTTGTTATTGAGATCCTCGCCGATCGCTTCTGAAGAGGAGCTCGTTGCTTCTAGGGTGAGGACAGTGGACCCCTTGCCTACCGATTTCTTTAACTCCTCCTGCAACCCTATTGGGCCAACGGCTGCAGTGATCGGAGGAGGGCCTGGGGGGCTTATGGCTGCGGAAGTTTTGGCTCGTTCGGGTGCATCGGTCACCGTCTATGAGCAGATGCCGACTATGGGTCGGAAGTTCTTGATCGCTGGACGGGGCGGTCTCAACATCACACACTCCGAGCCGCTTGAGCTACTGCTTTCCCGCTATGGAGACAAGGCTACAGAACTGACTGCGGCAGTCTCAAACTTCCCTCCCTCTGCAATTCAAGACTGGTGCGCATCACTTTCTCAGAAAACCTTTGTCGGTTCGAGCGGTCGAGTATTTCCTTCTGGATTTCGCGCCACAGAGCTTCTACGAACATGGTTGGCCCTGTTGAAAACACTCGGCGTGCGCATGGAGAATGGCGAGCGTTGGATGGGTTGGGATGAGGAAACGGGCGCACTGCTTATTTCGGCAGTTGACCCCGTCATCCCCGAAATCGAGCCCCGCAGCCTGTTCCCAGAAGTGACGCTTATGAGTCTTGGCGGAGGGAGTTGGGCACGAACAGGTTCAGATGCAAAATGGGTGCCACGATTAAGAAATATTGGCCTCAGAGTTCAAGATCTTCGGCCTGCCAACTCGGGATTTGTTGTTCAGTGGAGTCCAGCGTTTCTTGAGCGTTTCGAAGGCAAACCTGTAAAGAACATCGCAATCAAGATCGGAGATACCTCCGAACGAGGTGAGATCATGATCTCGGCTGAGGGGATCGAAGGTGGAGCAGTTTACGCAGTGGGAAGAGAACTGCGCGACTCACTCGACCGGGGCAATGAGATGCCATTAAGAATTGACCTTCGACCGGACTTGTCTCTTGAGGTGCTTGAGTCAAAGTTGCGGTCGAGCAGACCCAAAGCCTCGTTATCAACCCTGTTGCAACGCTCAGTTGGCCTGCCGGATGTATCCATCGGGCTGATGCGTGAGGCTACCCAAAATGATCTACCAAGAGACCCTCTGTTGCTTGCGCAACTCATCAAGGCTCTACCGATAGCGGTAGTAGAGATTCAAGGTCTCGATAGGGCAATTTCGACTGCTGGCGGGCTGGGATTTGAGGAACTCACTGATGAATTTATGTTGCGTCAGCGTCCGGGGGTGTTCGTGGCGGGGGAGATGATCGACTGGGAAGCCCCAACTGGCGGTTATTTGCTGCAGGCCACCTTGAGTACTGCGGTCGCAGCAGCCCGCGGAGCGCTGCATTGGTGGATTGAACAGCAGGCGAGGGCCGAAGAACCTGACCTCTGAGAGGACCACTCACTATGAAGAAGGAGCAGACCGAGGACCCTTAGGTGAAGTCATCCTTCTTGTGTGCCACCGAATCGGGCTTTCTTGTTGAGCGGAACACCACGAACTTCGAATTACTTCCAATAACATCGCAGTTTCCAAATATTCGCTTGAGTTTTGCATGGTAGGCAAGATGCCTGTTGCCGATCACCCACAACTGCCCTCCGGTCTTGAGCACTCGATGAGAATCGCTAAACATTTGCCAAGCCGTTGCATCACTTAAGGCGTGATCGTCATGGAACGGTGGGTTCACAAACACTAAGTCAACGCTACCCGGATCAATTGCTAGATGATCATGGAAGGAACTCATGCTGTCACCCACCACAAACTCACACTGCTCGTGAGTCTCGAGGTTGCTCTGCACGGTCAGCTTTGCTGAAGCAATAGCAAGGTAGCTCTCATCTACAAATATCAGGTCTGCA
>JBBDMQ010000080.1:0-6392 GCA_040878245.1 Microthrixaceae bacterium | reverse complement strand
CCTGCTTTGCCTTGTAACTGCAGTCGGATTGTGTCTTTCTGCTTCAATGCTTTGGGTCATTATGAGCAACCTTCAAGCCACCGTGACTCTTGCGGGGGTGGTTGGCATCGTCGCCTCGATTGGTATTTCTTTGGACTCCAGCATTGTGTTCTATGAGAGCCTCAAAGAAGATGTCAGAAACGGCGCCTCTTTGCGTTCTGCAGCAGACAAATCGTTCTCTTCTGCTTATTCCACGATCATTAAGGCAGATGTGGCCTCGCTTATTGGCGCTGGGGTGCTGTACTGGCTATCCATCGGTCCTGTCCGCGGGTTTGCTTTCTATCTAGGTGTAGCAACAATGCTTGACCTGCTCGTTGCCTACTTCTTCTTGCGGCCAGCAGTTGCAGTTCTTGCTCGTTCAAAGTTCGGGGAATATCCCAAGAGGTTCGGCATTCCTGTTGATGACTTAGAGGGCTACACCGACGGAAGAATCACTCAAGTAGTCAGTAAGAAAGCGCCCGAGCCGGCTGCGGAAGGAGCGTTGTCATGAGCGCATTATCGAGGGTCTATCGAGGGGATAATGACTTCAACTTTCCTAAGAGTTGGGTTCCACTTGGTGTGGTCTCGCTCATCTTGGTAATTGGGTCGATTCTGTCGATAGCTGTGCAGGGGGTTGATCTGTCTATCGACTTTGAGGGCGGGTCAATCTGGGAGGTTCCCTCGGCCACGTTCACCACTGACGAGGCAACGACTGTGCTTGATGAATTTGGCACAAACGCTGGCGAAAAGTATCAAGAAGCCACAACAACCGACGGTGTTCGACTTATTCGTATTTCTGGTCGAGTCGACACTATTGCAGAGAGCCAAAAGGTAGTTGAAGCTCTAGCTGAAGCAGCACAGGTCAAAGTCACTGATGTGGCAGTCACAACGGTGGGACCGTCATGGGGTCAAGACATCACCAGATCTGCTCGAAACTCGCTCATTATCTTTATGGTGCTTGTGGCTGCATATATTGCCTGGCGCCTTGAGCCCAAAATGGCTGCATCTGCGATGGTGGCAGTGTTTCACGATGTGATTCTGACCGTTGGTTTTTATTCGGTGTTCAACCTTGAGGTTTCGCCTGCAACCGTCATTGCATTTCTCACGATTCTTGGCTACTCCCTGTATGACACCATTGTTGTGTACGACCGCCTGCAAGAAAATGGCGTCAAGCTGACCCGCTCGGGCCAATATACCTACACGGGAATTGTGCGCAGGTCGCTGAACCAAGTCCTCATGCGGTCAGTCAACACCACCACTGTCACGCTCATTCCTGTGCTTTCAATGCTCGTGGTGGGTAAGTACATCTTTGGGGAACCAACGCTCGGCGACTTTTCGCTAGCGCTCCTTATTGGGCTTGCCTCAGGTGCATACTCCTCGCTCTGTGTAGCGGCACCGCTTACTTCTGTTCTGAAGGAACGGGAGCCTCGTTACAAAGAAATTCGGACACGCATGATTGCCAAAGGTATCGACCCCAACGACACCGCTTGGCGAGGGGTCAACGTTGCTGCAGCGGCCGCTGCAGGATCGACTCGACCAGGTGTGGTCCGGCCGACCGTTTCTTCAGGTTCAACTGCCCCCGCATTGACCACCAACATTGGTGGTCACCCGCCAAGGCCAAGAAAGAAAAAGAAGACCTAAGGGCGCGCTCCTCAACTCACCCTCAGGTCAGTAACCTAGAAGTACTGAGAAGTACAAAGACATAGCAAGACCCAGACCACAGGAGGTGACCCATGGCAACAGTGACTCGGGTACTTCCTTGGCGCCGCCATAGCCAACCTCCTGCAATGGAAGTTCAAGAAATTATTGAGCAATTTCGGAAGTTTCATCCGAAGCACTCCATTGCAGTCATCACTGAGGCCTATCAGATGGCGGCGGGCGCTCACGAAGGGCAGTTAAGAAGGTCGGGCGAGCCCTACATCACTCATCCGTTAGCAGTAGCAGGCATTGTTGCTCGTTACGGGATGGACGATGTCACCATTGCTGCGGCGCTACTCCACGATGCCGTAGAAGACACCGTTATCACTCTTGACGAGCTTCAGGAGAAGTTTGGCGAGGAACTCACTGCAATCGTGGATGGCGTGACGAAGCTCGAGCGCATTCACTTTGACACCAAAGAGGCTCAGCAGGCAGCCACGATGCGCAAAATGCTTGTGGCTATGGCAAAGGATTTAAGAGTTCTTGTCATCAAGCTTGCTGATCGCTTGCATAACATGCGGACCATTGCGGCTTTGCCGGCTTGGAAACAAGAGCGGACCGCTCAAGAGACCTTAGATATTTATGCACCTCTCGCTCACCGACTTGGTATGCAAGAGGTCCGTCAGCAGCTCGAGGACTTGTGTTTCTCCTCGCTGTACCCTCGGCGCTACGCAGAGGTTGATCACATGGTGGCAGAGCGTGCGCCCGAGCGTGATGCTTATGTCGGCGTCGTGATTGAAGAAATTCGTGACCGCTTAGCAGAGGTACATATCTCGGCTGTGGTCACCGGCCGACCGAAACACTTGTGGTCCATCTACGAAAAGATGGTGGTGCGAGGTAAGGCATTTGAAGAGATCTTTGACCTCATCGGCGTTCGGCTCGTGGTGGACAGTTCAAAAGACTGTTATGCCGCTCTCGGCTCGATTCACGCAATGTGGACCCCCGTACCAGGCCGGTTCAAAGATTACATCGCAATGCCCAAGTTCAACCTCTATCAGTCCTTGCATACCACGGTAATTGGGCCACAAGGCAAGCCAATTGAGGTGCAGATCCGCACGCCGGAAATGCATAATCGCGCCGAGTGGGGGGTAGCTGCGCACTTCTCGTATAAGGAGGGCACTTCCGAAGATATGACATGGCTTTCCCGAATTGTTGGTTGGCAACAAGAGATGACCGACCCGGGCGAGTTCATGGCCAATCTCAAGATCGACCTTGACCAAGAGGAAGTGTTTGTCTTCACACCAAAAGGTGATGTGGCTACTTTGCCGGCAGGAGCAACGCCGGTTGACTTCGCCTATTCCATTCATTCAGAGGTGGGCCACCGTTGTATCGGTGCCAGAGTCGCTGGGCGACTGGTACCGCTTGATACACAGCTCACCTCGGGGGATACTGTCGAGATTTTCACCTCAAAAGTGGCTGGTGCCGGTCCAAGTCAGGATTGGCTGAACTTTGTCGCTACTCACACGGCTAGGTCTCGAATTAAGCAGTGGTTCTCTCGTGAGCGACGGGAGGACGCCCTAGACGCCGGACGCGAGGCGCTCGTTAAAGCAATGCGTCGCGAAGCTCTGCCTGCGCAGAAAATTTTGGGTGGCGAAGTCATGCTTGAGGTAGCACAACAACTCGCCTATCAAACTGTTGAGGCGTTGTACACCGCAATTGGTGAACACCATGTGTCGCCAGAGTCAGTTGCCAGCAAAATCGCTGCACTCATCCGAACAGCCTCAGGCGACAGAGAAGAGGTGGTGTCCACTCCAATTCGTTCAGTCAGCCGTCATCAGAGCCGACCGGCCGGTGTGCACGTCGAAGGATATGACGATGTTCTGGTCCGGATGGCACGCTGCTGCACTGCCGTTCCTGGCGATGACATCATTGGTTTTGTTACTCGCGGCCGTGGGGTCTCTGTGCATAGAAATGACTGCGCAAACGCTACCTCGCTCGCTGCTGTTCAAGGTGAGCGAATCATTCATGTTGAATGGGATTTAGATGCAAGTGGCAGCTTTGTTGCGCTCGTTGAGGTCAAAGCGCTCGACCGGCCGCGCCTACTGCAGGACGTCACAGCCACATTGTCGGACAACCATGTGAACATCGTAAGTAGCCAAAGCACCTGCGGTCAGGATCGCGTGTCAAAGATGCGCTTCGAGTTTGAGCTTGCTGATCCATCGCACCTAGATGCACTACTCAACCGATTGCGAACTATTGACAGCGTGTACGACGCCTATCGGGTAATTCCAGGAGTTCTGAGCTAGACGCGCATGTGCATGAGGTTGCAGTAGTTTCAGGGAACCCTGTGCAGGCGTTTGTTGAACCTTTCAGCCTTTTGGGTAACACATCCCTTCCGAGAAGAGTCACAACTACTCATATGGCTTCTAGAAAAAGGCGCAAAGACGAATCCGAGAGCAGGGCGGCTTTGAGTTTGGTGCCTGAGGAGGCCGCTGAGGCTCAAGAGGATTTAGGCGAGCCCGTATCACTTCAGAGCGATTCAACGCAGGCTGAATCAGGACAGGCTGACTCTGGACCGGCTGAATCAGGACAGGCTGAATCAATAATGGCTGACGATAATGAGCTAGAAATCAGCCGAGGCGTCACTACCAAATCTGAGTCAGGCAGTGACAACCTTCAAGACCCAGCTCTGCTCGACGTTGAGCAAATCCCTGGTCTGGCAACAATGTCGCCCAACGAGCAAGCCCAAGCAATCCTTGCCGCTGCCGATCCCGCGGCCTACTACCGGATGCTGAATGGCTTAGTTCGTTCCTCGCACTCCTCCTTATTGCAAGCTTTGGCATATACGCCAGCGCTTGAGTTTCATAGCCCAACCTGTGTTGTCGTCGAACCTGAACCGACAAACATCGAAACCGTTGAGCTCTATGCCCGCGCTGCCTACCCAGACTTTGATCGGGTGCTACTCGCTGCTTTTAATGACCCAAAGCATGACCACATGATGGCCGAGCTCTATCACTTGTTGATTGTTGAAAAAGCAAACGTTGCTCTAGTGACTAACCATGGGCTGATCATTGATATTGCCCTAGTGCTCGGAGCTTGGCTGTCGGCGATGGTGACCGAAGGTCGAAGTTTTGGAGTACTTGGCGAACATGCATCTCTTGATCAACTCGCTCAGGTTTCCAACGTGTTGGTTTCTCGGATGATCATTACTCGGCAGGCCTTTAATGTGCCTGCTATTCAGGTGCTTCAATGTGGCTCACGCATCTTTTTGTCGGTGCCTCAAACGGCAAGCCGTCGTCGTGCAAAGCTAGAAACTGCTTTGGTTCGTTCAAACAACATCCTCATGAGGACAGCTCTCGACGAACAACTCGCTCAAGGCGGACAGTTGCTTGCCATGGCAGCGAGCGGCAGCCAAGACCTCACTATTCCAGGCCTCATGAAAAAAGCACGGGCCGCATGGCGGGCACGCCGCGGAGACGATCCCGGTGAGGCACCCACCCTGCATCTTCAGCCTCTCTACGACGGCACACTCACACTCATGCAGTCCTGCACCTATGTCTTGCCGGTCGCCATCTGCCTAGATGCAACGACTCCAGCCTGCGAGATTGGGGGAGTCACACGTCTCAACGGCAAGGACGACTGTCATCGGATTATGGACTGGATCGCGCTAGCTCACCAAGAGGCCACGGGCATTCCCACCATCTACCACTGGCATGAAGATGACCTGCTCACTCAGGTCCGAGCAAGGTTGAACCGCTAACGCACCCGCTGTGTTCACAGCGGGCTCACCCGCTGTGTTCTGGGCGGGCTCACCCGCTGTGTTCTGGGCGGGCTCACCCGCTGTGTTCTGGGCGGGCTCACCCGCTCCGGTAGCGTGTTCAATCGTGACCGAGACTCGCCGTGAGCAATTTCAAGCACTCCGGGGGATGAGAGATATTCTTCCCCCCGAATCTGCGCGCCGCCGTGAACTCACCGCACAGTTCATTGAGCACTGTGAACTTGCCGGCTACCAAGAAGTCGTACCTCCGCTGCTCGAGGACTTAGGAGTGTTTCTGCGCGTCGGAGAGGCTACCGATGTGGTTACCAAAGAGATGTATGACTTTGTTGACAAAGACCAAACTCGCATTGCGTTACGTCCTGAGATGACTGCAGGCGTGATGCGTGCTTTCGTTCAGCACCGCCCGGTGCTGCCCTGGAAGGTTTGGTACGCCGGTACGAACTTTCGCCACGAGCGCCCGCAAAAAGGCCGCTACCGAATGTTTGATCAACTCGGCATTGAGGCCCTTGGTGTTGACGATGCAGACCTAGACGTCGAAATTATTGCTTTAGCGAGCAGATTTTTTGCATCCCTTGGTCTACGGCAAGTCACCCTCCTCATCAACTCCCTCGGCGAACATGAGGATCGTGAGCGCTACACAGGGGCTGTGCAGCAGTACTTACTGACACGTCAAGCTGACCTTTCCGAGGCCTCAAAGGTCACGATGCAACGCAACCCGCTGAGGGTGCTTGACTCCCAGCGCAGCGAAGATCAACAGATAATCGCTCATGCGCCCCTAGTTGCTGACTACCTCTCTGCCGAGTCGGCAGAGCATTACGCACGCGTGCTCGCTGGCTTGGATTCACTTGGCGTGAGCTATACCGAAGACCCGCGCCTAGTGCGCGGTCTTGACTACTACCGACGAACCACATTTGAGTTTGCAGCTGAGGCTTTGGATTCTGCGCAAAATGCCATCGGT
>JBBDMQ010000079.1:0-1242 GCA_040878245.1 Microthrixaceae bacterium | reverse complement strand
ATTTAACAAGCTCACACCGGGAGAAGCACCCACAACTCCCTGACCATTATTGGCAATGGCCGCAATGATTCCAGCAACGTGAGTTGCATGGTCTCCATAGGAGGTAACTCCCTCACCCGAGAAGTCCGCCGAGGCCGCAACCTTTCCAGCCAGATCAACATGGTTGAGTGCAATGCCACTGTCAACCACTGCTACGCAAACTCCCGTGCCAGTAGTCCTTGGCCATGTGCTTTCGAAGCTGAATTGGGTGAGCGCCCACTGTGACGGCCTGCCGGGATCGTTGGTAACGGGCGATCCATCAGTGCGCAGAGTTAGCTCTGGCTCTACGGAGACAACCTGCAGACCCTGATCAATGCTGTTTCTAGCAATGTCAGCAACTTGATTGCGAGCTTGGTTCAGGCTGTTGACAGTGACTTGCTGAATCTGGGGTCTCCCGGTGGAGTCAACAGAGGTAACTACAACTGCGACTGAGTCAGAGTCACCAGGCACATTTGGATCTATGACTGCATAAATGAAGGCCGCTGTTGCTTCGCT
This sequence comes from Microthrixaceae bacterium, assembly GCA_040878245.1. GTDB lineage: Bacteria > Actinomycetota > Acidimicrobiia > Acidimicrobiales > Microtrichaceae > IMCC26207. The sequence continues at coordinate 708 of JBBDMQ010000079.1, read as the reverse complement.
GCTTGCTTCGTTGACGCTGAGGGAGTCCGAAGAGCTAGGTAGTTGAGTGAGGCTCGTAGAGCTACTAGAGGCTGCAGTTCCGAGCGGCCTGCAGATACCCGAGGCGGCGCTAGGTAAGGGCTGTACCGAGGGCGGAACAGTAGTTGTTGGTGCAGTGATGGTAGGAACCGGAACGGGACTTGGGTCATTACTGGGGGGTGGTGCTGCCCCGCATGCGCTGAGCAACAAAAGGGCTGCTGGAAGGGCAAACCCAGCTTTGCGCAAAAAATTCGAATCAAATACAGCCAAAGACATAGCTGTCTATCGGCTGTTTCTCTTCGCACCTGTAGAACTTGAGCAGCAGCCTGACGAACTTCTCTTTAGCTACTCAGTCCAAGAATTTTGGCGGCGTTTCCACGCAGGAATTTCGGCCAAACCTCATCCTTTAAGCCAATATTGGGCAGTTCGGTCATGATGCGCTCATAGGTGAGACCAGCAGGAAAGTATCCGGCGTAGAGCACTTTGTCTGCACCACGAGTGTTGGCATAATCAATGATTGCCTTGGGGTAATGCTTGGGTGCAAAGGCAGAGGTTGAGTAGTACAAGTTCGGCCACTTCAGCATCAGCTTGACTGCTAACTCCGTCCACGGGTCGGCTCCATGACGCATCACCACAGTGAGTTCCGGAAAGAACCAGCAAATCTCGTCAAGGTATTCCACTCGCTGAGGC